>CAJAYO010000512.1 GCA_903948415.1 uncultured Opitutia bacterium
CCCGCGCTGCGAGTTTGGTGCGCCGCGGACGTTACGCCGCGCTCGTGGTCGTGCCGCGGGAGAAGCAAGCGCTCACGCTGCACCCCACGATCCCCCCGGGGGGGTTCGCCGGCCGGGGCGATCCGCGTGCGCGCCGACCGTGTCGTGGGGCGCGACGGCTCCATCGAGGGCGACGTCGACGGCGTGTGCGGCGGCGGCACTGTTTCCTTCGACCGCGGCACGTTTTAATCGGCGAACCACGGCTGCCTCGGGCAGGCGCGCAACGGGGCCGGCGCCCACGGCGACCGCGGCGGGGAATTCCAGTCGACGCATTTCGGTGGAGGGCCGCTCGACGTGAGCGCGCGGTTGCCGGCCGCGCGGCCGGTGGCCGCCGACGAAGCCAGGCAGCTGCGTAATCTCGGCCACGCGCTCGGTGGCTGGCGGCCGGACGTCCGCTGACCGCGCGCGATCGCCTGCGCGGGTGCGGTGCGGAAAAATGACGCCAAGCGGCTGCTCGCGCCGCGTTTCGGCGCGGTCCGCGGGGCCGGATCGAGATTCGTCGTTGCGTTCCGGTTTCCGTCGCATCTGCTGGGAGGGTTTTCACCGCTTGCTGCAAACTCTGCGGTGAAATCACCGATGTGGTCCCCCACCTTGGTTCGTTCCGGCACCCCTTACCCCCAACCCTTTTTGATTTTGTCGTTGTTCGAGCGCTACCCCGTTCGTGTCCGCTGGCCCATGGTGAGACCGCGGACCCTGTGGCACATCACCGCCGCCGTGCTGGTGGGCGCTTTTGCGATTATCGCGCGCGCGTGCGGCTATGATTTTTCCGCGGTGTTGGCGTATGCGGCCTATTTCATCGCGTTTGTGGCCCTGCCGGGCGGGGTCGTGCTGTCGGCCCTGAACCGCCGGCCGCTGTCCGTGGTGACGTGGGTGGCGCTGGGCGTGCCGACCGGATTCGCGCTCGAGATTTTCAGCTACCTCGGGTTGGCGGCGGCGGGAGCGAGGGAGGTCTACCGGTTTCTGCCGCTCGTCTGGCTGGCGGGGGCCGCACTGCTCTGGTTCCGGCGGCGCGAGTGGCCGGTCCGGCCCCGCGCGACGGGCGCCCATGCCGGGATCGCCCTCGGCCTCGCCGTGGCGTTTCTCGCCCTTGTCGTCATGGCGGCGAGCCAGATGTTCGCGGAATCGCCGCTGGCGACGGGCATGCCGTCGCGGGCGATTTTTCACGACTGGGTTTACCTCGTGAGCCGTGCCGCCGTGATCAAGCACAACTGGCCGCTCGACGATCCCAGCCTGGCGGGCACGCCGCTCCAGTACCATTATTTCATGATGGTCCACGCGGCGGCGGCGTCCGGTACGACCGGGGTGGAGATCACGCTCGTGCTGCTGCGTCTGATGGTCGTGCCGTTGGGCGCGGTGCTCGTGGCGCAGGCGTATATGCTGGGCCGCCGGGTGGCGCGCAGCCCGTGGGGCGGCGTCATCGCCGCACTGCTGGTGGTGATGGCGGGCGAGATGTCCTTCGCCACGAACTTCGGCCAGCCGATGTATCTTGGCCTGTTCGCGCGGTGGCTCTTCGTGAGCCCGACATTTTTCTTCGGGATGATTTTCTGTGGGGCGCTGCTCCTCGCGGTCGCGCACTGTGACCGGCTGACGCGGTGTGGGGTGGAACACCATGTCTGGCTTTTCCTGCTGGCCGCCGCCGGCACCGGCGCGAAGGGCACCGTGCTGCCCGTGCTGATCTGCGCCCTTGGCCTGTGGGTCCTGTGGCGGTGGAGCCGCGAACGCCGGTTCCCGGGTCGGCTCGTCGCCTTTGGGTGCGGGCTGAGCGCGGGATTTGCCGTGGTTTATCTCGCCACGATGTCGTCGTGGCAGACGGGCGACGCGCGGTTCAATCCCTTCCATGTCTTCCAGCTGACCGAATTTTGGAAGACCTACCTGCCGGTGTGGCAGCAGGCCCTTGGACACTGGCTTCCGGCCGCGGTCGCACGGCCCATGGCGACGCTGGGTTGTGCGCTCGTGGTGTTCGCGGGCACGTGCGGCGTGCGGCTGCTCGCGATTCCCTATTTGTGCTGGGCGGCGCGGCCGGGTCGCGACCCGCTGGTCGCTTGGCTCGGGGCGTTTTTCGTGGCGAGCACGGGCATGGGCCTGCTCATGGAACTGAACAGTTACGGCGAACTTTATCTGATCCTGATGATCCGGTTGCCGATGGCGGTGCTTGCGGCGGCCTTTGTGGTCGACGTGGCGCGGCGGTTCCAGACGTGGCGGAGTGAAACCGCGCCCCGGCTTGCTCCGGAGTTGGCTCCGCGGGCACACGGCTGGGTCCAGCGCGGGCTGGGCGGCGCCGCGGTGCTCGTGCTCGCGCTGGCGCTCATGGTGCAGACCAGTCTGTGGCTCTCGCGCAACCGCACGGGTTTCGGCGCATGGCTTTCCACGCCCGCCAAGCACCGCGCCGACGACCACATGGTGGAGTTGCGCGAGGCGTTGCTGTGGGTGCGGAAGAACACCGAGCCCAACGCGGTGCTCGTGGCCAACGCCTGCACCCCCGAGAACATGAAGAAAGACCACTGGGGCGCGCTCGACCGCACCCTCACCGGCGTGCACTTTTACTATTCGGCCCTCTCGGAGCGCCGGTTGTGGTTCGAGGGGCCGAACTACATCATGGATACGACCCGCGCCCGCATCCGCGCCAATCTCGCGTCGGCCTTTTTCTACCGCGACGCCCCGCTCGCCGCGTCCATCGTCAGCGTCGCCCCGTGTTACGTGCTCGTGGACCGCAGTCTCGCCGACGGCGCGAAGGTCCCCGAGGTGGGCAATACCCGGGTCTTTGCGAATGCGCGCATCGACATCTACCGCATGGCGCGGGTGGCGACGGTCGCGGTGCAACCGGGTGCGGGCCTCCCGGCGGATCGCGAGGATTGATGACGCCCGCCGGACGGGTCCCGCCGGGCGGTCGTTATCAGAAAAACCTGCGCACGATCGCCGAACGCGCCGCCGCGAAACCAGTGGCGCCACCCCGGTCGAAAAAAGGGTCGGCGATCTTTTCGCCAGCGGGATGGACGAGGCCGCGATCAACGCCGCCGGCATCGCACCGCTCCAGCCCGAACTCGACGGGCTGAAGGCGATCAAGACGCCCGCCGCCGGGCTCACGCCGCTCGCACGACTGCAGTCCTTCGGCGTTGGCGTCGGCTTCCGCTGCGGCAGTTCCCCCGATCTCAAGCAGAGCGAGCGCGAGAGGGCGGTGCTGGGTCAGGGCGGCCTCGGCTTTCCCGAGCGCGGCTACTATTTTAACGACGACGAAAAATCCCTGAAGATCCGGCATGTCGGTCGGTTGGAGGCTCCCTGGGTCGACGCGCGAAAGGGTGATCCAGCTGCCGCCGTCCGGGTCGCGGATCGAGAGATGGCCGCCGGCCGTGGTCGTCCGCTTGTGGCGGCAAATGCGGCGGAGGGTGGCGACGAGTGCGTCGCGCGGGTGGAGCCAGGTGGTGGGCCGAGAGGGGGCAGGGGCCGCACCGCGGCGGCCCGCCCGCGCGAGGAGGGGGGCGCTCAGCGCCGCGGGTGGTAGATTTTTTTCGCGAGCCGGGCGCCGAGGAGGCGACGGAAGGTCGCGAGGTCCTTGACGGCGCCGAGGGCGATGAGCTGGCTCGCGATGTTGCCGACCGCGGTGCCTTCGAGGGCGAAGCTCACGACGGGCAGGCCGGCTTCGTCGGCCGTGGCCTGGCAGAGGAGGCGATTTTTCGAGCCGCCGCCGACGATGAGGATCCGGCGGAATTTTTTCCCGCCCATCTTTTCAAACGCGCGCATCGCGTCGGCGTGGCCGCGGCCGAGGGAGGCGCAGATCAGGCGGGTGTAGCCGGCGAGGTTTTTCGGCGCGGCGAGTTTCCGCTTCTTCAACTGGGCGTCGATCGCGGCCTTCATCGAGGGCGGGTTGGTGAACGCGGGGTCGACGACGTCGAGGAGCGCGGCGGGCGCGGGAAGTTTTTCGGCGGCGGTGATGAGCGCGGCCCACTCCTTGTCGCCGGTCGGGCGCGTCGCGAAATCCTTCATGATGCCCTCGAGGAGCCAGAGGCCGATGACGTTCGTGAGCGGACGGTAGCGGCCGTCGCCGATGCGTTCGTTGGAGATGCGCGCGGCGAGGGCGTCGGCGCCGAGGATGGGCGTGTCGCTCTCGAAGCCCACGAGCGACCAGGTCCCGGAGCTGAGGAACAGGTCGGTGCCGTCGGGGGAGGCGGGCATCGCGTCGTAGGCGGCGGCGGTGTCGTGGCCGGGGACGGCGATGACCTCGGTGCCGGCGAGTTCGGGGAAATCTTTCACCTTGCCGAGGCGCGTGCCGGACAGAATGGGCGGGGAAAACCACTGGGGCGGCAGGCGGAAATGTTTCAGCGCGGCGCCGGACCAGTCGGTCGAGTGGACGTCGAGGAGCTGGGTCGTGCTCGCGATGGTGAGCTCGTTTTCCATGCGGCCCGACAGTAGGAAATTGAAATAGTCGGGCAGGAAAAGGCAGCGCGTGGCGAGGTCGGTGAGGGCGGGGCAGCTTGCGACGGTTTCCTCGAGTTGGAGCGAGGAATTGTAGAACACGTTCGGAATGCCGGTGGCCGCGTAGATGCGCTCGAGGGCGGCGCGGGTGTTGGCGAGGCGCTTGAGGCCGCGTTGCGTGCGGGCGTCGCGGTAGGCGTGCACGGGGAAGACGAGGCGGCCCGCGTCGTCGACCAGCGCGAAATCGACCCCCCACACGTCGACGCCGACGGAGGCGAGCTGCGCGCGGCGGGGGAGGGCGGCGACCGCCTTGCGGAGGCCGGTCTGCGCTTCGTGCCAGAGGGTGCCGATGTCCCAGTAGTCATGGCCGCCAAGCGTGCGAAACGAATTGGGGAAGCGGTGGACTTCGGTGAGGGTGAGGCGGTTTTTCGACCAGGCGCCGAGGATAACGCGACCGCTGGTGGCGCCGAGATCGACGGCGGCGGTATAGATCGTGGAGGACATACGTGAGGTGAGGGAAAGGGACATGGAGCGCGCGGTCACGGCAAAATCGCGCGCGTTTGCGTGCGAAAAATTGCCGCGATTTCACCATGCCGCCGCAGGATTTTCGTTTGCAAGGCGCGGAGCACCCCGCACGTTTTTCCTCTCCATGCTCAACACCGAGCGAAAACCCATCACCGGCAAACGTGTGCAGCTCATGGCCACGTGCCTGTGCGACGCTTTCTACGACGACGTGGCCGTGGCCACCGTCCAAGTGCTCGAGCACCTCGGGGTGGAGGTGGTGTTCCCCGACGGGCAGACGTGCTGCGGGCAGCCGGCGTTCAACGGCGGCGACTGGGCCGCGTCGCGCAAGGTCGTGCGGCATACGGTGAAAACGTTTGCGGGCGACGAGCCCGTGGTGGTGCCGTCGGGCTCGTGTGCGGCGATGATGTTTCACGGCACGGTGCTGGAGTTCGAAAAGGAACCCGATCTCGGCGAGGTCGAGGCGCTGGGGCGGCGCACGTGGGAGCTGGGCGATTTTATTGTGAACGGGCTCGGGGTGAAGACCTGGCCGGGGCGCTTCGCGGCGACCGTGGCGTTTCACCGGTCCTGTCATTCGCGGGGCACGGGCAGCAGCGCGGCGGCCGCGACGTTGCTCGGTTCGGTCGCGGGGCTAAAGATCGTGGAGTTTGGCGAGGGTGAACAGTGCTGCGGCTTCGGCGGCACCTTCTCGGTGGCGTTTCCGAACATCTCGGCGAGCATGGGCGCGTTGAAGCTGGACCACCTCCGGGCGGTGAAACCCGACGTGCTCGTGTCGGGCGACATGAGCTGCATGATGCATCTCGGCGGTCTGGCCAAGGAGGAGGGCAAGCCGATCAAGACCATGCATCTCGCCCAGGTGCTCCGTGACGCGCTGAAGAACGTCGGCCAACTCTGACTCCCGCCATGCGTTTCCAGCAAATCGACCAGTTTGCGGCCGAGCTCAAAGCCGACACCCGTGCGGCGGTTTACGACGGCTCGAAGAAGGGCCACGAGAAACGCACCAAGCTGCTGTTTGACGAATTTCCCGACGCCAACCGCCTGCGCCACATCGCGGGCGAGGTGAAACAGCACGTCGTCGAAAACCTCGACACCTACCTGCCGCAGGTCGAGGCGAAGCTGAAAGCCAACGGCGTGATCGTGCACTGGGCCGCCACCGCCGAGGCCGCCAACCAGGCCGTGCTCGGGATCATGCGCGCCCGCGGCGCGACGAAAATGGTGAAGGCGAAGACGATGGTCAGCGAGGAGACGGAGCTCGCCCACTTTTTGGAAAAGCACGGCATGGAGGCGCTCGAGACCGATCTCGGCGAGTTCATCGTGCAGATCGACGGCGACCACCCGTCGCACATCGTCAAGCCGATCATCCACAAGAACCGGCGCGAGATCGCGACCTCGTTCGAGAAGAACGGCCTCGGCGCCTACAACGACGACCCGCAGACGATCACGCGGCGGGCGCGGAATTTTCTCCGTCACAAATACCTCGAGGCCGACGTCGGCCTGACGGGCGCGAACTTCGTTTCCGCCGAGAGCGGCCGGCTCGTGCTCGTGACCAACGAGGGCAACTCGCGCTTCTGTCTGGCCGCGACGAAATGCCACATCGCGATGGTCGGCATCGAGAAAATCGTGCCGCGCGACTACGACCTCGCGCTCTTTCTGAACCTGCTCGCGCGCAGCGGCACCGCGCAGGAAGTCACGGTCTACACCGAGTTCATCAGCGGACCGAAATCGCCGGCGCAGCCCGACGGACCGGAGGAGATGCACGTGATCTTCGTCGACAATGGCCGCACCGAGGTGCTCGCGAGCGACTGCCGCGACATTCTGCGCTGCATCCGGTGCGGCGCGTGCCTCAACGTGTGCCCGGTCTATCGGCAGGCGAGCGGCCACGCGTATCGCAGCGTTTATCCGGGCCCGGTCGGCGCGGTGCTTTCGCCGCTGTTGATGAAGGAAAAGTTTCCGCAGAAGGCGGATCTGCCGAAAGCGTCGACGCTCTGCGGGGCCTGCCAAGAGGTGTGCCCGGTCAACATTCCGATTCCCGATTTGCTCCTGCGTCTGCGCAACCGCGCCAAGGAGGAAAACGTCCCGTCGCCCGGCACGCCCCCGATGGGCGCGTGGGCGTTGCTGGCGTCGCAGCCGACCGCGTGGAAGGCGTCGCTCTTTGGCGGCAAGATCATCAATTATCTGCCGACCAAGCTGCTGCCGATCCCCGCGCTGCGCGCGTGGGAGGCGAAGCGGTCGCTGCCGGAGTGGCGCGGCGGTGAATTCAGGAAGTGGCTGAAGACGCGAAAGAGCCGGGTGGACTGAAGTCCGCCCGACCGCACCCGCGATGAACCTGCACCCCAAAGTCGAGCCCTTCATCGCGCCGGAGACCGTGATGCGCGAGTTCTCGGCGCGGGCCGTGATCACGGGCGCCATCCTCGGCCTGATTTTCGGCGCGTCGTCGCTCTATCTGGTGCTCAAGGTCGGTCTGACGGTGAGCGCGTCGATTCCCGTGGCGGTGATCTCGCTCGCGATGTTCCGCGGGTGGTCGAAGGTCGGCGGGCGCGACGCGACGATTCTCGAAAACAACATCACGCAGACCGCCGGCTCGGCGGGTGAGTCGATCGCGTTCGGGGTCGGCGTGACGATGCCGGCGATTCTGATTCTCGGCTTCGATCTCGAGCTCTCGCGCGTGCTGATCGTCGCGCTGATGGGGGGGCTGCTGGGCATCTTGATGATGATCCCGCTGCGCCGCGCGCTCATCGTGAAGGAGCACGGCGTGTTGAAGTACCCCGAGGGCACCGCGTGCGCCGCGGTGCTCAAGGCCGGCGCTTCGCCGGCGTGCCGCGCCGCCGCCTCGCCGCAGGCCCAGGCCGAGATGCGCGCCGCCGCAGCGGCCGGACTCGGCGCTTCGCCGGGGGCGAAAGTGATCTTCACCGGCTTCGGGATCGGCCTGCTCTACAAGACGCTCAATGTCGCGTTCAAGGGTTGGAAGGACGTCCCCGAAAAGGTCTTTGGCGCGCCGCTTAAGGGCGGTTCGGTGGGGGCGGAAATTTCGCCGGAGCTCGTCGGCGTCGGCTACATCATCGGCCCGCGCATCGCGTCGATCATGTGTGCGGGCGGTGTGCTGAGTTACCTGCTGCTGATCCCGCTGATCAAATTTTTCGGCGACCACATTCCCGGGGCGCTCGCGCCCGGCACGATGCCCATCGCGGACATGGGGCCGAACCAGGTCCGCGGCGCCTACATCCTCTACATCGGTGCGGGGGCGGTGGCGGCGGGCGGAATTTTCAGTTTGATCCAGTCGCTGCCGACGATTTGGCACGGGCTCAAGGGCGGCTTGCGCGACATCGGGATCGGACGCGTCGCGGGTGCCGCCGCGGAATTTGTGCCGCGCACCGACCGCGATCTGTCGATGAAGTTTGTCGGCATCGGCATCGTTGTCCTGATCGCCGCCGTGACGCTGGCGCCCTCGCTGCACATGAATTTCTTGGGCGCGCTGCTGATCGTCGTGTTCGGTTTTATCTTCGTGACGGTCTCGTCGCGGCTCACGGGCGAAATCGGTTCCTCCTCGAATCCGATCTCCGGGATGACCGTGGCCACGTTGTTGTTCACCTGCCTGATCTTCCTCATGGTCGGCTGGACCGGCGGCCGCTACTACGTCACGGCCCTGTCGGTGGGCGCGATCGTGTGCATCGCCGCTTCGCAGGGCGGCACGACGTCGCAGGACCTCAAGACCGGTCACCTCCTCGGGGCGACGCCCAAGTATCAGCAGATCGCGATTCTCGCGGGCGCGCTCCTCTCGGCGCTGCTGCTCGGGCCGATTCTGCTCAAGCTGAACGACACCGCGACCGTCTACGTGCCCGCGGCCAAGGTCGCGCCGGCGGGTTTGCAGACCGACGTGAGCAAGCTGGAGAAACGCGAGGCGCTCATCGGCCCGCAGGCCCGCGACGATGCGGGCTCGTATCTCGTGTGGCACAAGTCCGACGACGTGGGCGGGCCCGCCGGAAAATATTTTGTCAACGCGAGCGGGGCGGCCGTCTGGCTGGTCGATCCCGGCATCAACGGCGCGCACAACACACGGCCCGACGGCACGACGGTCCGGAAGTTCGACGCGCCCAAGGCGACGCTGATGTCGTATATCATCAAGGGCATCCTCGACCAGAAACTGCCCTGGGCGCTCGTGCTCCTCGGCGTGATGATTGCGGTGACGCTCGAGCTGTCGTTCGTGCCGGCGCTCGCGTTTGCGGTGGGCGTCTACCTGCCGCTCTCCGCGTCCTCGCCGATCTTCGCCGGCGGACTCGTGCGCTGGCTGGTC
>CAJAYO010000513.1 GCA_903948415.1 uncultured Opitutia bacterium
CGAGGGCGGGCGTTTTCATGAATGATAGGGGGGAGCGGGGCGATGAAGAGGGAGCGAGGGGGGCGGAGGGAGAAAGATGAAGCGGAAAGAGCAAGCGGCGGGTCAGGGGCTGACGTCTTGGACGAAGGTGAACTTGCCGTTCTTCACGGTGAGGACGACGGCGTTCTTGGTGGGATTGCGGTTGGTGTCGAAGGTGATCGAGCCGGTGACGGCGGGATAGTTGACCGTGGTCGCGAGGGCGTCGCGGATTTTGGTGCCGTCGGTGGAGCCGGCGCGGCGGATGGCGTCGATGGCGAGCATGGCGGAGTCGTAACCGAGGACGGAGAGGGCGTTGGAGCCGATGCCCCAGCGTTTCTGGAAGCGCTGGTTGAAGGCGACGACGGCGGGGGATTTGCTCTCGGGCGAGTAGTGCGTGCTGAGGTAGCAGCCCTCGGCAGCGGTGCCGGCGATGGCGACGAGGTCGGGGGATTCCCAGCCGTCGACGCCGAGGAGGGGAAGGGTGAGGCCGAGGTCGCGGGCCTGTTTGCAGATGAGGGCGGCTTCGGCGTAGTAACCGGGGACAAAGATGCCGTCGGCGCCGGCGGCTTTGATGGCGGTGAGTTGGGCGCGGAAATCCTTGTCGCCCTCGCCGGATTTTTGCTCGGCGGCGATGACGGTGGTGGGGGCGGTGAAGCGTTCGCGGAAATATTTGGCGAGGCCGACGCTCTGGGCGGAGGAGACGGACGAGAGGATGGCGACGCGTTTGAGTTTGAGGGTCTCGCGGGCGAACTTGGCCATGACGGTGCCCTGGAAGTCGTCGATGAAGCAGATGCGGAAGATGTAGTTTCCCTTGGCGGTGACTTCGGTGTTGGTGGCGCCGGGGGAGAGGAGGGGGATTTTGGCGGCCTGGGCGATGGGGGCGGCTTCGAGGGTGCGGCCGGAGGTGATTTCGCCGAGGATGACGGCGACCTTGTCGCGGGAGATGAGTTTTTTGACGACGGTGGCGGACTCGCCGGGCTTCGACTGGTTGTCCTCGGTGATCAGCTCGAGTTTGCGGCCGAGGACGCCGCCGGCGGCGTTGGTCTCTTCGACGGCGAGGAGCGTGCCCTTGTGGGCGTTCTGGCCGAAGACGGCCTCCTTGCCGGTCATGGAGGCGAATTCGCCGAGCTTGATGGGGTCTTGGGCGAGAGCGGCGGCCGTGACGAGGGCGCTGGTGAGAAGGGCGACGAACGACCGGAAGGCGAGAGTCATAGGGTGGAGGCGGGGAGAGGAGCGGGCGCGGAGCCAAGGCGACGCAGAGCAGGTTTTCAACCAATCTGTTGGCGGGGGAGGAGCAGAGCGCGGGGAGCGATATCCGCAGGGGACCCGGGGGCCTACATCGGCGGGGGGAAACCGGCGCGCCGTTGGGGGGAGGGGCGGGCGGTGGTTCCGCGGGGCGGAGATTTTTTGGAAAAGGGCTTTCCGTGGTGGGCGGTGGGGCGTTTCATCGCGGGCGTTGAACACTTTTGACCGACATCTCCTGCGCGAGTGGTTGCAGATTCTCGGGCTCGTGCTCGTCGCCACGTGCGGGCTGCTGGTGGTGCAGGTGCTCTACGACGATTTCCGGTCGTTGCGCGAACTCGGGGCGCGGGGCTGGGTGTTGTGGCGGTATTTGGGCGTCACGCTGCCGAGTTTCCTCGCGGTGGTGCTGCCGGTGGCGCTGTTGATTTCGCTGATCTATGTGCTGGGGAAGCTGCATCGCGCCAACGAACTGACGGTGATGCGGGCGGCCGGGGTCGGCTTTCTGCGGCTGACGGCGCCGGTGTGGGGCGTGGGCGTGCTGTGCTGCGGGTTGTCGTGGTGGCTCAACACGACGGTGGTGCCGTGGTCGGTGGAGCAGTCGCGGTCGCTGCGCGACGAGCTGGTGTTTCAACGCGACGCGAAATCGCTGACGGCGGACCGGGTGGGGGCGGCCTACAGCGTGGCGTTCGACAACGCGCGGGAGCGGCGCATGTGGTTTTTCAACCGGTTCAGCCGGTTCACGCAACACGGCTACGGGGTGTCGGTGTCGGAGCTGGACGCGAAGCGGCGCGAGACGACGCGGATCGTGGCGGCGGAGGCGTGGCCGGCCGGCGCGGGGCAGGGGTGGGTGTTCAAGGACGGGCGCGAGCTGACGTTTGCGCCGGAGACGGGCGAGTTGCTGGCGTCGGCGCCGTTTGCGGAGAAGGTGCGGCCGGCGTATCGGGAGGATCCGCAGCTGATGCTGTTGATCGACCGGCGGCCGGTGGATCTGTCGCTGCACGAGTTGCGCGAGCTGATCGACTATCTGGAGGCGGAGCGGAATCCGAAGGCGGTGCCGTATGCGGTGCGTTACTACGGGCTCATCGCCGACACGCTGGGGCCGCTGCTGGTGATCGCGATGGCGATTCCCTTCGCGATGACGGGCGTGCGGGTGAATCCGGCGGTGGGCGTGTCGAAATCGATCGGGCTTTTTTTTCTGTATTATGTGTTCGCGAATGTCGCGGCGTCGTTGGCGACGAAGCAGATCGTGGATCCGGCGGTGGCGGCGTGGCTGCCGAATGTCGGGATGGGCACGATCGCGCTGTGGTTTTTTGCGCGGATGCGGTAGCAAATCACGGGCAGGAAAGCCCGTGGCACCTACGCGACGGGGGCGGCGAAGCAGCGGGGGGCGAGGCGCGCGTGAGGTCGATGGCGCCGCCGGCGAAGTCGATGAAGTCGTCGCGGTAGCCGATGAGCGCGAGGACGCGGGAGAGGAAGCGGCGTTTGGTGGCCGGATCGCGGTTCATGATCGCCCAAGAGGGGGGCGGGCGGCGATTGGGCGCGCCTGGTTGGGCCGGCAGGCTTCGACGATTTTCTTGCGGGTGAGAGTGAGGAAACGGCGGCGGTGGGCAGGTGGAGGAGATTGGCGAGGACTTCGTCGGCGGTGCGGGGAAAGCCCGACGCGAACCGCTGGAGGGCGGCGCAAACGGCGTCGCTGACGGCGATTTTTTCATGGCCGCAGCGAAACCGGTGCGGGCGGTTGGGGCGACGACGGTGGGATGGAGTGGGGCGATTCTCGACGAAGGGCGGGAGAGCGGAGACGGGGTGTCGGCTGAAAATGGCGCGAACGACCGTCGTGGTGGTGAGGCTGAAAACGGCGCCCCGCCGGAATATTTCGCCCTCCACTGGGCCACGCTTATTTCACAGAGGGCACGGAGCGCAGCCCACCGAGCTCACCGAGCAGACAAGGCGTTTCGCTCCGTGACCTCGCTTCTGAACTCTGCGCGCTGGGAAACAAAATTTCTTGAGGAAAGGGTGATGGAGGCGGGCTAGCGGCGCGAAGGTGTTGCGGGCGGATCGACGAGCGCGAGCCAGAGAGGCGGCGGGGCGGGAGGCGCTTTGGCGCGCGGCGCGGACTTTTTTGACCGAGCGGAGGCGACGGATTTTTTCGGGGTAGGGGCGGCCCCGGATTTCTTCTTCGATGGCTGCGCGGGCGAAGCGGTGAGGGGCCACGGCGCCGGGGGGGCGTGCGGTGCGGGCGTGGCGGAGGAGGCGGTGGGGCGGGGGAAATCCGTTTCGACGAAATCGTTGAGGATGCCTTCGTGGGGTCGGTCCTGTTTGTAGACCTGCAGAATGCGGGCGTGCTCGGCGTCGCTGGTCGGGAAAATTTTCGGCGGCTCACCTTTGAGGAAGATGGCGGTGTAGGCGTGGCGGCGGTCGACCATACGACGGATGACGATCATGGGCGGAAGGAAACGCGGAGAGGCGTTTTGGCCAGCGGCGGCGTGGGAAAAACGGAGTCGGGCGAGTGGGGCCCGCAGGAGATCAGGACCAGTTGAAATTAAAGCTGACGCTGATGCGTTCGTCGGCGACGCGGTTGGCGGCGACTTCGTGGCGGAGCCAGCTTTCGAAGAGGATGACGTTACCGGCTTCGGCGGCGTAGGTGACGTGGGGGAGGCTCGCGGGGCGGGCGGTAGGGAGCTTCGGCGGGGCGGCCATGAATTTGCTGAGGCGCGGGTCTTCGAATTTCAGGCCGGAGCAGCCGGGAGGGGTGGCGACGTAGTAGGTGCCGCTGATGAACGAGAGCGGGTGGAGGTGGAGCGAGTGGGCGGCGGTGGGGGGCATGATGTTGACCCAGAAATCGGTCATCCGGATCGAGCGGCCGCGGAGGTCCATGTCGAGGGCGCGGGCGAAGGCGCGGACGTGGGTGGTGATTTTCTGCTCGAGGCCGGCGAAGGTGCTGGAGAAGCGGTGGAGCTCGTTCATCGAGGCATAGCTGGTGTAGCCGCCGGGGTAATTCTTGGTGGACCACTTGCGGCCGGCCGTGTCGAAGTCGCGGAGCTGGCGGCACTCCGCGGCGAGCGCGGTGTTGAAGCGGTCGCGGGCGGCGGCGGTTTTCTGGAGGGGCTCGCAGTAAATGAGCGTCGGGAAATGGGTGCGGATGGGCATGGGCGTGGCGGAAGTAGCGAGTAGTGAGTAGCGGGTAGCGAGTAGGGCTGAAAACGCGATGGGGAGGGAGCCTATTTGCCGAGGAATTTCAGGCCGAGGACGCCGGTGACGATGAGGGCGATGCACGCGAGGCGGGCGGGGGCGGCGCTTTCGTTGAAGAGAAAAATGCCGGCGATCGCGGTGCCGACGGCGCCGATGCCGGTCCAGACGGCGTAGGCGGTGCCGATGGGGAGTCCGCGGGCGGCGAGGGCGAGGAGCGCCATGCTTGCGGCCATGGCGGCGCCGACGCCGAGGCTCGGCCAGAGGCGCGTGAAGCCGTCGGTGTACTTGAGGCCGGCCGCCCAGACGATTTCGAGGGCGGCGGCGATCAGCAGGAGCGTCCAATGCATGGCCGGGAGGGTGGGGAGGCGGGCGGGCGGGTCAACGCGGGCGCTTCGCGAAGGCTCCGGCGAGGGATCCCAAACCAGCGCCAATGATCCAAGGGCGATGCTTGCTGCGGGTCGGCGGAGGGCTCACCTGCCTCTTTCCCCGCGCCACCCGGTGCGTGATCACGGAGCCCGCGCGGGCATGGGCTCGCCCGGGGGGTGCAGCGGCAAGGCCAAGGAACGTAAGGACGATCCCGGAGAACAAGAGCGCGCAATCGATCTTGTCCTCTGGTCGTATCTCCCGGGGGCGCGCACGTGGAGCCGAGAGATAGGAACGACGAATGGGGGTGCTGGGAATGGCCGGCTGCCCTCACCGCACGCCGCCCATGAGTTTTTTGACCCAGGGGACGAGGGCGAGGAGGACGACGGTGCAGCCGCCGACGATGAGGGCTTGGTGCCAGAAGAAGTTCGCGAGTTCGGTGGCGTTCTCGCTCTTGAATTCGCCGGCCAGCACGCCGGCGAGTTTGTTGCCGAGGGCGGCGGCGAGGAACCAGATGCCCATCACGAGGCCGACGAGGCGCTGGGGCGCGAGTTTCGTCATCGTCGAAAGGCCGACGGGGCTGAGGAGCATTTCGCCGACGGTCTGGAGGAAGAAGAGGGCGACGAGCCAGAGCGGACCGACTTTGCCGTCGGCGGTGAGTTTGGCGGCGGGGACCATCAGCACGAAGGAGAGGCTCACGAAGAGGAGGCCGAGCGCAAACTTCATGGGGCTGGAGGGCTGTTTGTGGCC
>CAJAYO010000514.1 GCA_903948415.1 uncultured Opitutia bacterium
CAACGCCCCCTGAATCGCCCCGCATGAAAATCCCGCCCCTCCGCCGCCTCCTCCTCCCGGTGCTTGTGCTTGGCAGCGCCGGCCTGCTTGAAGGTCAACCGGCTGCGGTCAAACCCGGGGCCAAGTCCCAGGCCGCGCCGTTCGTGATTCCGCCGGACGTCAATGGCCGCAAGACGATCATCGCCCCGCCCGAAAAAACGAAGATGCTGAAGGTCGCCATCTTCGCGGGCAAAGGGGCGCCCGACGACGGCATCGCGAACGTGACCGCCCGGATCCAATCCCTCCCGCAGGCGACCGTGACGCGCGTGCAGGCCGGCGAGTGGGCGACGATCGATTTGCAGGCGTTCGACCTCGTCGTCTTTTCCGGTGGCTCCGGCAGTGCGCAGGCCGAGGCGATCGGGGAGGCGGGGCGCAGCAACGTGCGGGAGTATGTGCGCAACGGCGGCGGTTATGTGGGCATTTGCGCCGGAGCCTACCTCGCCTGTTCCAATTTCGCGTGGGGCCTCGGTATCCTGAATGCCGGCACGGTCTCCAACAAATGGCGGCGCGGCCAGGGCTTCATGGACATCGAGCTTACGGACGATGGCCGGAAGCTCCTGGGCGACGTGCGCGGCACCTTCAAAGTCCGCTACCACAATGGTCCGATTATCAAGCCCGCGGGCCGCCCGGATTTGCCCGCCTATGCGCCCGTCGCGTTCTTCCGGACCGAAATTGCGCAGTTCGGTTCCCCGGTCGGCGTGATGGTAAACTCGCCGTCGCAGGCCCGGGGCTCCTTTGGTCGCGGCCGGGTCTTCGTTTCCAGTCCCCATCCGGAGAACACCCCGGGGCTGGAGCAGGTGATCCCACGCGCCGTGCTGTGGGCTGGGGGACTTGACTCGCCATGACCATCCAAGCCGATCCGTGGGCCGCACCCGTGGCGGTGTTTCCTGACTTTCGGTCCCCGCTCCACGCAGGGCTGAATCCGGCGCGTTCCTCGGCCCGCGGATCGACTGCCCGGGCGCATTCATCGCTCGGGTGTTTGCCTTCTCGCGTCCCTGCTCTCCAATCGGAACCTCTCTGCCGACCATGACACCTCCCTGCCTGTCTCGCCGCCGCCTGCGCAACATTCTCGGTGGGCTGCTGCCCGCAGTCCTTTCCGGGTCCGTCATCGGGCAGTCGGCCCCCGGGCCCGCCCCAACCAGACCGGACACCGTCACGATGGAGGCCTTCACGGTCACCGGTTCGAATATCAAACGCATCGACCAGGAGACCACGCTCCCGGTCACGGTGATCAGCACCGACGATCTTGATTTGCGCGGCGTGTCCACGGCCGCCGAGATCTTCGACACCCTGTCCATCGGCGGCCCCATCGTGCTCGACGAGGGCAACACCCTCGGTGCCGACGCCCGCGGCGACAACAACTCCATCAACCTCCGCGGTATCGGCTCCGGCAACACCCTCGTGCTCCTCAACGGCCGGCGCATGGCCCCGCATCCGATTTCGCAGGCCGAGAGCGGCGTGCCGTCGCTCTCCGTCAACGTCAACCAGCTCCCCGCCGCCGCGATGGCCCGCGTGGAGATCCTGCGCGACGGGGCCTCCGCGATCTACGGCACCGACGCCGCCGGCGGCGTCGTCAACTCGATCACGCGCCGGAATTTCGACGGCCGCTCGATCCGCAGCCGCGGCAGCCTCACCCAGCACGGCGGGGGCAACGAGTGGAACGTCGAAATCACCGACGGCCACACCTTCAACGCCGGCCGCAGCAACCTCCTCCTCACCCTCGATTTCTTCCATCGCGATTTCCTCTGGCTGAACCAGCGCGAGTTTTCCCGCAATCAGGACATCCGCACCACCCGCAACGTCCCCGCCCCGTGGAACGGTCTGCCCGTCGCCGATTCCGCCGGCCTCGTCGTGCGCGACAACGATTTCGACAACCGCCTCAGCACCGATTCGAGCTACTTCGGCGGCTTTCTGCGCGGCAGCTACGATGCCACCGGCACCTTCGTCGGTGCCCGCCCCACCGGCAATCGCGGCATCATCACCACGTCCGGCAGCACCTCGGCCACCCTGGCGACCAACGGCACCTTCTATCTCATCCCCTTGGCCGACGGAAACACCGGGTTCCGCCAGACGCTCCCGTCGCACAACATCGACGATTTCACCGTCAATTGGTATCAGAACCCCAACGACTACAAACCCGCGCTGCCGAAGACCGACCGCCTCAATCTCATGGGCGTCTTGCGCCACAAGCTCGATGAAAACCTCGAGCTCTTCGGCGAGTTCATGGCTTACAACGCCCGCTCCTTCACCGGCCGCCTCCCGACGTCGTTCGACGCTTCGACCGACCACAATATCTACGTCAGCGCCGACAATCCGTTCAACCCGTTCGGCGCCCGCTTCTATCAGCCCGCCGGCCTCCCCAATGCCGATGGCACGCCGCGCCTCGCCGGCACCCCCGCCGATATTCAGTTTCTCGGCGGCGTCGGCATCATCCCGCGCGATTTCAAGCCCCGCCGCATTGTCGTCGACTCGGAAGCTTATCGCGCGGTCGGCGGCTTGCGCGGGCGCCTCGCCCTCGGCTGGGAATGGGAGTCCGCGATCCTTTTCAGCCGCAACACCACGCACGACGAAGAGCACAACGCCGTTCGCGAAAGCCGCCTCCGCGCCGCCCTCACGACGTCCGATCCGGCCAAGGCCTTCAATCCCTTCAATTACACCTTCAAGCTCGTCCCGCAGGCCGGCAACACCGCCAACCCCTACCTCCTGATGGTCGACCAACCCTACCGCAACCCCGCCGCCCTCACCGAGTCGCTCTACGACACGTTTGTCCGCGAGGGCCGCACCCAGCTCGCGAGCTGGGATCTGCGTGTGAACGGTTCCGTGTTCGAACGCTTCTGGGGCGGCCCCATCGGTCTGGCCGCCGGCGCCGAGATGCGCTGGGAAGACTACAAGGACTGGCGCCCGCCCTACGCCGGACTCAATCCCGCCAGCGCTCCCTCCAACGGCAACGCCAGCGATCCGACCAACCTGTTCTTCGGCCCCAACGAAAACGACTTCCTCGCCGTCAGCCCCAACGTCGATCTTTACGCCTCCCGCACGATCGCCTCGGTCTTCGGCGAAGTGCTCGTACCCGTCGTGAGCCGCGCCAATCGCAAGCCCTTCGTGCGCGCGTTGGAGCTCAGCGTCGCGGGTCGCGCCGAGCGTTTCTCCGATTTCGGTCGCACCGCCAAACCAAAGTTTGGGTTCAACTATCGCCCCAACGATTGGATTCTCCTCCGCAGTACCCTCGCCGCGTCTTTCCGCGCGCCGAATCTCGTGCAGACCAACACCACCCCGCTCCAGCGCTCCGGCAACACCTACAACGACCCCTACCGCTCCGAGGTCACCGGCCTCAACCGCGACTCGAACGCCACGCCCGTCGTCCTCCGCCAGGGCAGCGCCGATCTCTCCCCCGAGAGTTCCCGCTCCCTCACCGTGGGCCTCGCGGTTTCCGCGCCGTTCTACCGCGATCTCACCGTCACCGTGGATTATTGGCGCATCCAGCAGAAGGACGTCATCGACGACGTCACCGGCACCACCCAACTCATCCGCGACGAGGAACTCCTCGACGGCGCCGTGCAGAAGGCCCTCGCGGCCGGCACCCCGCGGAACCAAATCAACCTCGGCAGCGGCACCGCCGCCTACGTCGGCAATCCCAAGGTCGTCCGCAACGCCGTCACCGCCGCCGACCTCGCCGACTTCGACGCCTTCAACGCCACCCGCCCCGCCGCCCAACAACGCGTGCCCGTCGGCGGCGTGAAGTCCGTCGTCACCGACTACGTCAACCTCGCCGGCCGCGAAGTGCAGGGCCTCGACCTCGGCTTCGAGTTCCGCCTCCCCAAGACCCGTTTCGGCCAGG
>CAJAYO010000515.1 GCA_903948415.1 uncultured Opitutia bacterium
ATCGCGCACGCGCGGGATTACCGCCGCGAACTCAACCTCGATACCGCGGTGGTGCGCACGACGTTCAAGCGCGGCAGCGTCACCCACACCCGTGAGGTGTTTTGCAGCGCACCCGCCGGCGCGCTGGTGATTCGCCTCACCGCCAGTCGGCCGGGGCTCATTACGTTCCGCGCGCTGCTCGGGCGCATGGGCGCGGTCACCCGCGCCGACGGCGCCGATGCCGTGTTCATGACCGGCCGCTGCGCCGAAGGCGGCACCGAGTTTGCCGTGGGACTTCGGGCGGTCGCCGACGGCGGACGCGTCACCGCCACCGACCATGCGCTCGCCGTGGAAGGCGCCAACTCCGTGACCCTCGTGCTGACGGTCGGCACGAGCTACGACCACGCCGATCCCGCCGCGGCGGCCCGCGTCGCCCTCGCTCCAGCCGCCGCCCGCCCGCCCGCCGAACTGCTCGCGGACCACACGCGCGACTACCAGAGCCTGTTTCGCCGCGTCGGCCTCGAGCTCAGCGGCACCGATGCCGCCACTGCCGCGCTCCCCACCGACGAACGGCTGCGCCGGGCCGCTACCGGCGGCACCGATCCCGGTCTCATGGCGCTCTATTTTTCCTACGGGCGCTACTTGCTCATCGCCTCATCGCGGGCCGGTTCGCTGCCCGCGAATCTGCAAGGGCTGTGGAACCCGTTGCCGAATCCCCCGTGGTTTTCCGACTACACCATCAACATCAACACGCAGATGAACTACTGGCCCGCCGAGGTGGCGGGGCTCGCGGAGTGCCATGAGCCGCTCCTCGCGTTGGCCGAAAAGCTGGTGCCACTCGCGCACCGCACCGCGCGGGAGCGTTTCGGCGCCGGCGGGCTCGCGCTCAGCACGCGCACGACGATCTGGGGCCGTAGCGATTTGCGTGGCACGACAGGACTCTTTTGGCCGGAAGCCCCGGCCTGGCTGGCGTCGCACTTTTGGGAGCACTGGTTGTTTTCCCAGGACCGGACGTTTTTGGCGGAGCGGGCGTGGCCCTATATGCGCGAGGCGGCCCGCTTCTACGTCGATACACTCGTCGAACACCCGCAGCACCGTTGGCTCGTCAGCGGCCCATCCACGTCACCGGAAAACTCCTACGTCGCGCCCGACGGCACGCGCACGGGCCTCGACATGGGGCCGGCGATGACGATGGCGATTGTGCGCGAGTTGTTTGACCACTGCCTCGCCGCCGCCGCCGTGCTGCAGACCGATCCGGAGTTCGTCGCGATTCTCCGCGAGAAACGCGCCCGGCTCGCGCCGATCCGCGTGGGCGCCGACGGCCGGCTGCTGGAGTGGTCCGAGGATTTTAGGGAGCACGAGCCCGGGCACCGTCACACCTCGCATCTTTTCCCGCTGCACCCGGGCAAGGAGATTTCCGTGCGCCGCACGCCCGCGCTCGCCGCCGCGGCGCGCAAATCCCTCGAAGCACGGCTGAGTCACGGCGGCGGTTACACGGGTTGGAGCCGCGCCTGGCTCATTAATTTTTGGGCGCGCCTGGAGGACGGCGACAAAGCCCACGAGGGCATCGTCGCGCTCTTCAAGGACTGCACGTTCCCCAATCTCTTCGACAACCACTACCGCCCCGAGGGAAACGTGTTCCAGATTGACGGTAATTTCGGGACCACCGCCGCCATCGCCGAGATGCTGCTGCAAAGTCACGGCGGAGAACTGCACCTGCTGCCCGCGCTGCCGCGCGCGTGGGCCGAGGGTCAGGTGCAGGGTCTGCGGGCGCGGGGCGGATTCACTGTCGACCTGCAATGGCGCAACGGTGCGCTGACCGCGGCCACCATCGTTTCCGCCAGCGGCCATCCGTGCACGGTGCGCGCGCGGACGCCACTCCAGCTCGGCCCGGCTCGTAGCCAGGCCGAAGGTTCGGACCACGTCCTCAAATTCACGACGGTGGCCGGAAAGACCTGCGAAATTACGTCGCCGCCGTGAAACACCCCATGCCACTTCTCGCTACCCTGCTGCTGCTGGTCTTCGTCGCTGGGCTTCGCGCCGATGACGACCGATCCCCTGCGGCAGCTGAAAAGCTCAGCCGCGCGGGAGCGCTTCGGCGCCAGCGGCCCGTGACGCGGGGGCGCGAAAAGTTCAGGTTGGATTTCAGGCCGCCGGTCACTCACAAAATTCCTGTTTTTATGCGCCCGCCTCGTCGTCCCGCTCTTGTCTTGTTCATGCTTTTGCTGGTCGCACGTGCCGCCGGTGCCGATGCTCTCGATGCCGGTTTCGCCGCACCGCCTCCGAGCGCCCGCCCGCTCGTTTGGTGGCATTGGATCAATGGCAACGTGACCAAGCATGGCATCGAGGCCGATCTGGCGGATATGAAGCGCGTCGGGATCGCGGGCGTGCAGATGTTCGATGCGAGCATCTACCTGCCGCCCGGTCCCGTCCGCTACGGCACCGACTTATGGCATGGGCACGTGCAGCACGCGATCGCCACGGCGGACAAACTCGGCCTGGAGTTTCACCTCATGAACACGCCCGGCTGGTCCGCCAGCGGCGGTCCGTGGGTGACCCCCGAGCGCTCGATGAAGAAGCTCGTGTGGAGCGAAACTCCGGCGACCGGCGGTAGTGCGCTCACCCTCGCCGTGCCGCGACCGAAAATCGAACCGCTGAAATTCCGCACCCCGCCCGCGGCCAAGATGGAGAATTTTTTCCGCGATATCGTCGTGCTGGCGGTTCCGGCCGCATCCACCCGCCGCACCCCCGACTGGGAATTCAAGACGAAGCTCAAGGAGAAGACGCTCACCGCTGCGCCGCTCGACCCCGATGCCACGGGCTGCATTCCCCGCGCCCAGGTGATCGACCTCACCGCCGAGTTCGATGCCGCCACCGGCACGTTGCGCGCCACGCTGCCCGCCGGCGAGTGGACGATTCTGCGCTTCGGATTTACGTCAACGAGTTCGACGAATCATCCCGCCGTGCCCGAGGGCCACGGCCTCGAGATCGACAAAATGGACGCCGACGCCGTCTCCTTCTACTTCGACCAGGCGCTCGGCCGTATCCTGCGCGAGGCCGGCCCGCGCGTGGGCCGCACGCTCAAGGGACTGCTCTTCGACAGTTTCGAGGGCGGTCCGCAAAACTGGACGGACACGTTCCCCGCCCAGTTTCGCGCGCTGAAGGGCTACGATTTCGTGCCGCTCCTGCCCGTGCTCACGGGCCGCGTCGTGGAGAGCCCGTCGTTCACCGAGGCCGCGCTGCGTGATTTCCGCGGCGCGGTCGAGCAACTCATCGCGAAAAACTATTTCGGCACGATGCAGCGGCGCGCGCATGAGCGCGGGATGGTAATCTATGCTGAGGCGCAGGGCGGGCCGCTGAATCCGGTTTCGGTGAACGAGTTTGTCGATGTGCCGATGAATGAATTCTGGATGCCCGACACCGCGCCGCGTCTGCCGCGGATCAAGCTCGTCGCCTCCGTCGCCAATGTCCTCGGCCGCCCGCTCGTCGGCGCCGAGGCGTTCACCGCCAAACCCGCAGACGGCCGCTGGCTCGCGACGCCCGCCACGCTCAAGGATCCCGGCGACTACGCGTGGACCGCCGGCATCAACCGCTTCATTTTGCACCACTACGTGCACCAACCCACCGACGACGGCCCCGGCTTCGGCCTCGGCCGCTACGGCACGCACTTCGGCCGCCTCAACACCTGGTGGCCGCTCGCCGGCGCGTGGATCGACTACGTGGCGCGCGGGCAATTTCTCCTGCAACAGGGCCGCACCGTCGCCGACATCGCGTTCCTCCACACCGAGGACCACGGCTACGCCTTCCCCGGCGGCATGGTGACGACGCCGGCCGGCTACGATTTCGACATCGTCTACCCGCACCACTTCGCCGCGATGACGTGGCGCGATGGCGCGCTCACGCTTCCGACCGGGCCTGCCTACCGAGTGCTGATGCTCCCGGAGAACTGGGCCGCCGATCTTGCGACGCTACGCAAGCTCCGCGACTTCGCCCGCGCCGGTGCCCCGATCTTCGGCGCCGCACCCCTGGTTCCCGCGGGTGTGCGCGACTACGCAGCGCGCCGCGAATTCGCCGCGCTCGTGCGCGAGCTGTGGGACGGGCCCCGCCCGCTCATCCGCCGGACTCCTTTGCCCACCGCGCTCCAGGAGATTGGTCTCGCGCCCGACGTCATTCTGCCGGCCGCGCCGGCGGGAGGTGAACTCCGCTTCATTCACCGCCGCACGCCCGACGCCGAAATCTACTTCGTCTTCAACCACTCGGACCGCGACGTCGCCGGCGACTTCACCTTCCGCGTCACCGGCCGCCAACCCGAACTCTGGAACGCGATCACCGGCGCCTGCATCGACGCTTCCGCGTTCCGCCCGAACGCCGCCGGCACCACCGTGCCGCTCCAGCTCGAGCCGCGCGGCTCGCTCTTCGTCGTCTTCCGCCGCGCCGCGGTCGGGCCGAGCGCCGGCGCTCCGCAAACCATCGTCGCTGCGACTCTGCCGATTGCGGGTCCGTGGCGCCTCGCGTTTCACGACGGCCGCGGCGCACCGCCCGACGCGACCTTCGCGACCCTCGCCTCGTGGACGGAACACGAAAACCCGGGCATCAAGTTCTACTCCGGCACCGCCACCTACCGCACGACTTTCGCTGTTCCATCGGCCAACCTCCGCGCCGGCGCCACCGCCACGCTCGACCTCGGCACGGTCGCCGATCTCGCCGAAGTCCGGCTCAACGGCGCGCTCATCGGCACGCTCTGGCAACCGCCGTTTCGCGCCGAGGTCACGCGCCACCTGCGCGCCGGCGACAACCTCCTCGAGGTCCGCGTGGCCAACCGTTGGATCAACCGCGTGATTGGCGACGAGTCCGTGCCCACCGATCTCACCTACCAGCCCGAGGGCACGAGCAAGTTTACCGACGGAAGGCTCAAACAACTCCCCGCCTGGCTTTACGACCGCACGCGCCTCTCCGAGCGGAAGCGCTACAGCTTCACCACGTGGAAACACTACGAGGTGAAATCCCCGCTCGTTCCCTCCGGTCTGCTGGGCCCCGTCAAGATCGACTGGAGTGCGCCGGCGCCGTAGCCCCAGCCATCACAACGTTAACCACCCAATCTCACTATCCAAACCCGATGAACTCTAAATTATCTCTCACGTCCTCTTGGCGAAATGGAACGCGTATTACTTTCCGACGGGTTCTTCTGAGCCTGTGGGTGTCGCTCACTTTTGTACTGGGTGGCCAGGCCCAATCCTCGGGCGAGCCCATGGGCGTGGTCCAAGGCACGGTGTCCAACGCGGTGAACGGTTCCCCGCTCGGCCGGGCTAAAGTGACCATCCGCGGCACGGCGCAGGAAGCCCTGACTGACGACGATGGGCGGTTTTTCCTCCCGGGAGCCCCGGCCAAGGCGATCGAGTTGGACGTTTCCTATCTGGGCTTCGTGTCGCAAACGGCACGGGTAACGGTGCTGCCGGGCGGGCAGGTCGCGCAGGATTTTCAGCTCAGTCGCGAAAGAACCGACCGTCGCAGCGCGGAAGGCCAGACCATTGTGCTGGATACCTTTCAGGTGGTCGCAGAACAGACCATGAGCGGTCAGGCCGTCGCGATGAACGAGCAACGCCATGCGGCCAACATCAAGAACGTGGTTTCGTTCGACGAACTCGGTGACCGCGGCCAGGAAAACATCGGCGACTATGTGCGCTTTCTGCCCGGAGTCACCATTCTGGACGATGGCACCAACCCCGGTCGGATTTCCCTGGGCGGATTTCCCGCGGAAATGTCCAACCTGCAGATCGACGGCGTGGACGTGCCGGCCACCGGCATTGGCCCGACCAGCACTCGCGCCGCAGCGCTGCAGGACGTGCCGATCCTGAACATCGAGCGCGTGGAGGTCTCGAAGGTGCCCACGCCCGACCTGCCCGCTTCCGGTTTGGGTGGATCGATGAATCTGATCGCGAAGACCGGCACGGGGCTCAAGCGCCCGGTCGGCCGCTACCAAGTGTATATGAATTTCGACAACGTGGACGGCTTGGGTTTTGAGGGCGGTGCGCAGCAACCCCACGACCGGGCATCGCCGCGCCGCAAGGAGCCTTCGTTCAGCCTGAGCTACGCCTTCCCGGTGGGGAAAAAGCTCTCGGTCAGCCTGGGGGGCTCCCGTTCCTGGCGCCAGCGGCCGACGGACGACACGCCCTCCGAGGTCGCCTTTTGGAACCTCCGGAACACCTATTTTGCCACCGGCGCGCCGAAGGATTATGCGCTGGCGATCACGCAATGGCGGCAGGAGGCCTCGATTTCGCGGACCGAGAATCTCCAGCTCGGCCTCGATTGGCGGCTGACGAACAACGATACCCTCAGCCTGCAGATTCAGGAACGCTCGGTGGACGAAAAGAAGGCCCAGAGCTTCATGACCGCGCGCGTGAACGCCGGCTACGACGCGATCGGCAATGCGGATTACACCCAGAGCCGCGGTGCGACCGGTAGCTTCGAAATGGGCACCCTCAATCCGTCGAATTTCGACGCGACCACCGACACGAGCATGCGTTCGCTGAAGTATCAGCATCGCGGCCCGGTGTGGAACTATGACGCGCAGGCGTCCTACTCCGCCGCCGACCGCGAGCGCAGCAGCCTCGGCAAGGGCTACTTCAACGGCGTCCTGGCCAGTATCCTCAACGTCAACATCCGCGGCGACGGCATCGGGAAGGGTTCGAGCATCGGGCCGCAAACCTACACGATCAACCGCACCAACGGCCCGCTGCTGGATCCCTTCAACGCCAACAACTACACGCTCGGCACGGCGAACGAAGAGTATGCCCTGTATCAGACGGACGCCACGGCCGGGCGCCTGAACGTCAGCCGCGCGATCGGCCGGAACCTCACGCTCAAGCTCGGCGGCGCTTACAACCGCATGGACAAGGACGACACCCGTCCGGTCAAGAACTACACCTTCATCGGCCGGGCCAGCGGCCAGACCGCCGTCTCGCTTTACGACCTTGTGGATGAGTCGATCGACGTGAAGGTGAACGGGAACCCGGTGCGCTGGGTCAGCCCCGTGAAGGCCTATGATCTCTTCGTGCAACACCCGGAGTATTTCACCCTCAACACCACCCATATCCAGAACCTCGCGCAGAATTCCAAACGCATGCTCGAGGATATTCTGGCCGGCTATTTCCGGCTCGATCTCCGCCTCCTCTCCGGCCGGCTGAACTTCACGGGCGGTGCCCGCTATGAGAAAACCGATCTCAAGGGCTGGAGCATGAAGCGCGACAATTTCGCCATCTACCAGCGCGATGCGGCGGGCAACCTGCTCCGCACGAGCGCCGGCGCGTTGATCCCCATTACGAACAACACCGAGCAGCGGCTCAGGCTCATCAATCAGGAGCGGGGAAATTTCGAGAGCCAGAACTACGGCGGGCTCTATCCCAGCTTGAACGCCAATTACGCGTTTACCGAGAACCTGGTGGCGCGGGCGGCCTACGCGCGGACGCTCGGCCGCCCCGATGTGCAGTATGTCGTCGCCGGGATCACCGTGCCCGTTCCCACCGACACCAATGCCACCACCGCTCGCACCATCGTGGTCGGCAATCCCGGCTTGGAACCCTGGACGGCGGATAGTTTCCACCTGTCCCTCGACTCCTATCATCTGAAGGGCGGATTCGGCTCCGTCGGGGTCTATCGCAAGCAGGTCAGCAACTTTTTCGCGCAGCGCGGCCGGCCGACCACCGCGGCCACGCTCGAGGCCTACGGCATCCCGGAGGGAGACATCGAATATATGTTGGCCGACAACTACGTCCTGCGCCGCTGGGAAAACGTGGGCGATGCGACCCTGGACGGCGTCGAACTGAGCTACCGCCAGGATCTGTTGTTTTTGCCGTCATGGCTGCAGCTGATGCAGGCTTGGGTAAACTATACCCATCTGAAAGTGGGTGGACCCAATGCGGCGGATTTCGTGGGGTTCAGTCCCGATTCTCTGACGGCCGGGTTGAACTACATTCGGCCACGCTTCTCCGTCCGGCTGACGGCGGCCTATCAGGCCGAGACCAAGCGAGCGGAGGTTTTGGCCACACCCGGGACCCAGGCCGAAGGGTTCATTCCCCCCTCCACCTATGAATACCAGTCGGCCTACACCCGCTACGGCATCAGCGCGGAATACGCCCTGAGCAAGAAGTTCGCCCTCTACTTGAACTGGGACGACGTGTTCGCCAAGGATCGCCTCGTTTATCGCCGGGCGCCGAATACCCCAGCCTTTGCCCAAGCCTACCAACGCTACGTCAGCCCTTCCTTCATCGTGATCGGCGTGCGAGGAAGCTTTTGAGGTTCACTCGCAACTCCTAAATCGCCCTTGAAGAGATCGATCCCGATTCTGCTGATCGCCCTCGCGGCCCCGCTCGGTGCCGCGGAGGTGCCCCGCTTTGCAGCGGACGTCTTGCCGGTGTTGTATCGTCACTGCTTCAGCTGCCACAGCGAGAAACAGGCGAAACCCAAGGGCGGGCTGCGGTTCGACTCGGCAGAAGGTCTGGCCCACGCCGCGGTCATCGCTCCCGGCAAGCCCGACGAGAGCGAGCTGCTGCAGCGCGTGTCGCTGCCGCCCACCCATGAAGACGTGATGCCCCCGCTGAAGGGGGGCGCGCAACCGCTCTCCGATGCCGAGCGCATGTTGCTGCGCGCATGGATCGCCGCCGGGGCGAAGCTGGACGGCTGGGTGAAATTTCAGCATCGCGAGGCACCGCTCGACGCGCCCGTCGCGGCCCTTGCTCGCGCGGCGGTGCCGGAGGTCGCCCGCCAAGTGGACGCCCTGATCGACGGCCACCACCGGGCGAAGGGCACCACACGGAACGCGCCCGCTAGCGACGAGGTGTACCTGCGCCGCGTCTATCTGGACGTCGCCGGCCGCATTCCGAGCCTGGAGGAAAGCACGCGGTTCCTCGCCGACACCCGCGACGACCGGCGGGCCCGGCTGGTCGAAGCGCTGCTCGCTGGCGAGGGCTATGTGAGCCACACCTATAACTGGAAGGCGGACCAGCTCCGCCTCAACCCGCGCGCGCTGGCCGGCGGGCAACCGGCCTGGCTCTACGACGACTGGGTGAAGGACGCGATCCGCGCCGGCCGGCCGCATGACGAGACGGTGCGCCAGCTCATCACCGCCACGGGCTACCTTTGGGAGAACGGCGCGGCCGGATTCTACTTGCGCGATCTCGGCATGCCGCTCGACCACGCCTCGAACCTGTCCCGCGTCTTCCTCGGCACGCGCATGGAGTGCGCCCAGTGCCACGATCACCCGCTCGAGCCGGTGACGCAGAAGGACTTTTTCCAGATGGCCGCCTTCACCGCGGGCGTCTCGAATCTCAGCAGCCCGAGCGGCTATTCCAACGACAACGTTGAGCAGTGGCCGGAGATAAAAGCCCTCTTGGCGCGAATGGACGCAGACAAGGCACTGCAAGACGGCGTGAGCCGCGCAATCTCCCCTCTGAAGCGGCTCACCACGGATAACGACAAGCCGCTCTCTTTTCCGGCGACGTATGTCTACGACGCGGCTGCGCGGGGTCGGCCCGTTGCCCCCCGGACGCTGTTCGGCGACGAAGCCCTGATCGTCGACGGCGACCGCCGGCGGGCCTTTGCCGAGTGGATGACCTCGCCGCGCAATCCGCGGTTTGCCAAGAACGCCGCCAACCGGCTCTGGAAACGCGTCATGGGGGCCGGCCTGATCGAGCCGGTGGACAGCCTCACGGCCCTGACCCCGCCGGAGCACCGCGAGCTGCTCGACTTCCTCACCTCCACTCTGGTCGCCTTTCGTTTCGACGAGCGGGCGTTCCTCGCCGTGCTGTTGAATACGCGGCTGTATCAGAGCGAAGCCGTGCGCGAGCGACCGGAGCCGGGGGCGCCCTTCGGGTTGCACGGCCCGCTCCTGCGCCGGCTGTCGGCCGAACAGATCTGGGACTCGCACCTCGTGCTCCTCGTGCCGGACCTTGATGAACGCAAATCCGCCATGCGCCACGAGGGATCCCTTTTGAATCCCGCGCGGCTGCGTCGGCTCACCGCCATGACCGCCGATGAGATCATCGCGCGGTCCCGCGACGAGATGGCCTACCGCGCCCGCCGCCGTGAACACACGCTGCGGCTCGCGGAACAAAAGAAAGCGCTCGCCTCCGCCCAGGCCGGCGGAAATGCCGCCGAAGCGCGGCGGTTGCGGGCCGCCCACGCGCAGGAGAACGAAAACTTCTTCAGCCCGGAATTGCAGGCGCTGGAAATGGGTGGCCCGGAACCGGCGCCGGAAACCGATCCCCGCTGGCAAGCGCTGCCGCGGGAGTTTGTCCGCGCCTCGGAGATTCCGCTGCCGTTGCCGCTCGGCCACTTCCTGCGCCAATTCGGCCAGTCGGATCGGCGCGAGATCGACGCGTTCAACCGCGATCCCAACACCACCCACGCGCTGGCGCTGATGAACGGCGAACTCGCCGCGCGCGTCCTCGCCCCGGACTCCCCTCTGCGGCGCCAGTTGGCCTCCGCCGATGGCCGCAGGGACCGGCTGACCGCGCTCATTTACCGCGCCCTCCTCGTGCGCTCGCCGAGCGACGGGGAACTCTCGACCATCGCGGCCCTCACGGCGACGAGCCTCACGCCGGTGGAGGACACGGTCTGGGCGCTGTTGAACTCGCCCGAGTTTCTCTTCCAACGTTAGCCCCGCCCCTCATTTTTCCCCATGAAGTCGATCCCTACCGACCTGTCGCGCCGCGCGTTTGTGGAACGCTTCGTCAAAACCTGTCTGGGCGTGAGTCTGCTGCCGGGTCTGGGTGCCTTGCGGGGCGCCGGCGCTCCACCCCGCGCCCGGGCGAAGAGCGTCATCTTTCTTTACCTGCGCGGGGGACTCTCGCACATCGACACCTTTGATCCGAAGCCCGGCCGCCCCGAGATGGGCGGCGTGCGCGCCATCGGGACCACCGCGGACGGCGTGCAGGTCTCCGAGTGGTTTCCGCGCATGGCGCGGCAGATGCACCACGTTTCGCTCGTGCGCTCCATGACCTCCACGCAGGGCATTCACGAGCTCGGCGCCTACTCGGCGCACACGAGCCACTTCATGACTCCGACCCTCCGCCACCCGGCGCTCGGCTCGTGGGTCGTGAAGCTGCTCGGCTCGGAGAACCGGCTGTTGCCGGGCAACGTCCTCATTAACGGCAGCCCGCAGCATCCGGGCAGCGGATACTTCCCCGCCCACCTCGCCCCGCTGCCGATCGTCGATCCCGGCGCCGGCTTGCAAAACTCCGTGCGGCCCACCGCGGTGAGCGAGGCGGATTTCAACCGCCGCGCCGCGCTCGCGCGCGCCCTCGGCAGTCACTTCGTGCAGCAGACGCCGCATCGCGACGCGGCCGCCTATCTCAAGATCCAGCAGGAGGCCGCCACGCTGATGAAGAGCGAGGACTTGAAGGTCTTCGACATCACGCGCGAAGACGCGGCGACGCAGGCGGCCTACGGCGCGCACACGTTCGGCAAGGGCTGCCTGCTGGCCCGCCGCCTGGTCGAGGCGGGCGTGCGCTTCATCGAGGTGGAGGACGACCAAAACTGGGACACGCACAACGATCAGCTCAAGTCCATGCGCCTCATGACGCCCTCGGTGGATCAGACGATGGCCGCCCTGCTCGAGGATCTCCATCGGCGTGGTCTGCTCGCGAGCACGCTCGTGGTCATGGCGACGGAATTCGGCCGCACCCCGCAGCTCAGCACCGTCACCGCCGGCCGGGGCCATCATCCCGGTGTGTTCACCTGGTGGCTGGCCGGCGGGGGCGCGAAAGGCGGCTATGTCCACGGCCAGTCCGACGCCATCGGCGAACACGTCGCGGAGAATCCCGTCACCATGCCCGATCTCAACGCGACCATCGCGCTCGCGCTCGGCTTGGACATCGGCCACATCGAGCATTCGCCCTCGGGCCGACCGTTCACCGTGGCGGACAAGGGCCAGCCGGTGACCGCGCTGTTCGCCTAGGTCCTCCCTCTTCACGTTCCTTCCCCGTGCACCGCTACCCTGAATCCGTTCGCCCGCTGCTCTGCGCTGTGGTCTTGGCCGTCACCGCCGTCTCCGCGCATGCCCTGGAGCTGTTCACGTTCGACCGATCGTTTGATGCGACCCGCCTCACTGCGCGCGCCGCCACCGTGGCCGTCGCGGATGGTGCCTTGGAGATCAAGGGCACCGCGCCCGCCTTCGACAGTGGCGTGGTCTTGCCCCTGCCGGAGAAATCGCAGGACCTTTCGCGTTTTCGCTTCGTCGC
>CAJAYO010000516.1 GCA_903948415.1 uncultured Opitutia bacterium
CGGCCGCATCTATAATCCCGCGACGCGCGAATACGTCCGCAACGCCGAGGTCCGCCTCGCCGGCACCGCCCTCCTCACCGAGTCCGAGAGCGACGGCACGTTCGCCTTCCCTTCCGTCCCCGCCGGCCCGGTCACGCTCACCGTCACCTACACCGGCTACACCGCCGCCCCCGACACCTTCACCGTCACCGCCGGCCAAACCGCCGTGCGCGAAATCAGCCTCGCCAGCACCCTCGCCTCCGCCGCCCCCGCCAAGGGCACGACCGACGAACCCCTCAAGCTCGGGGCCTTCATCGTCTCCCACGAGCGCGAGGGCAACGCCAAGGCCATCATGGAACAGCGCCGCAACATGAACATCTCCACCTCCGTCGCCGCCGACACCTTCGGCGATGTCACCGAGGGCAACGTCGGCGAATTCCTCAAATTCCTCCCCGGCGTCGAGGTCGAATACGTCGACGGCATCAGCCGCGGCCCCCGCGTCGGCGGCCTCGACCAGCAATACGTCGGCGTCACCATGGACGGCGCCAGCGTCGCCAGCGCCGATGCCTTCGTCGCCTACGGCAGCACCCTCAACGGCGCCGCCGGCAGCCAGTCCCGCTCCGTCGGCTTCGAACAAATGTCGATCAACTCCATCGAATCCATCGAGGTCAACCGCACGCTCAGCCCCGACATGGAAGCCAACTCCCCCGCCGGCTCCATCAACATGCGCACCCGCCGCGCCTTCGACCGCAAGGGCCGCCGCGTCGACTGGTCGTTCAGCGCCGGCTTCAACACCCCCGACGCCGCCAATTTCGGCCAGACGCGCGGCTGGGACGACAACCTCCACCGCCAGTGGCGCCCCAACTACCAACTCGACTACTCCGACGTGTTCTTGAACCAGCGCCTCGGCCTCCGCCTCAGCGTCAGCAGCAGCTCCATCCGCTCTGAACAGCAATACGTCACCCACACGTACAACAAGACCACCGTCGCCCCCTCCGCCACGGTCGCCGGCGACCTCCGCCCCATGGTCCTCACCGGCATGACGTTTACCGACGGCCCCCGCCTCTCCAGCCGCGCCAACCTCACCGCGACCGCCGATTTCAAGGCCACCAACCGCCTCGTCCTCTCGCTCACCACGATGTTCAACGCCTTCGAGAACAACGCGCACACCAAAGCCCTCACCTTTAACGCCGCCACCAACGGCGTCGTCGCCGCCACCGGCCGCCAGAACGTCCTCGGCGACGGCCTCACCGACATCCGCACCAACGGTCTCGCCGCGAACACCTCCCGCACCATGACCTACGGCGGCGGCACCGCGATCAAGCTCACCAACTCCTTCACCCTCACCCCCAAGTTCGAATACAAGCTCGGCGGCCTCACCCTCGACGGCACCGCCAATTTCTCCCGCTCGAAAAACGACTACGAGACCTCGAGCCGCGGCAGCATCCGCGCCGAAACCCTCAACGCCCTCACCGCCGATTTCCGCGCCACCCGCCCCAACGCCAACTCCGCCGAATGGACCATCGTCCAGACCGGCGGCGCCGACTGGTCCAACCTCGCCAACTACACCAACCCCCGCATTTCCGAGGAGGGTCGCTTCGCCTTCACCGAAATCTACACCGCCGAGGCCAACGCCAAATACGTCCTCCCGTGGCGCCTCCCCACCTTCCTGAAATTCGGCGGCAAGTGGGCCGAGGAAAACCGCAAGACCGACAACACCACCCCGTATGAGACCTACAGCTACATCGGCCCCGGCGGCAACATCCTCAACCCCAACGGCACCCTCACGCCGACGGGCACCTTTGCCGCCTTCCCCTCGCCGCGCCCGTTCAATACCAACATGGGCGACATCCGCGCCCTCACCCTCGCCAATCTCCCCGTCCTCACCAACCGCAGCGCGGTCTCGCTCGTTTACCGCGAGCACCCGGAATATTTCACCAATATCGCCACCGCCGAAAATTACTACACCGCCTTCGTCGCCAACAAACGCGACTTCCGCCAGCACGTGACCGCCGGCTACGGCATGGCCAACACCCGCGTCGGCAAACTCTCGCTCCAAGGCGGCGTGCGCTGGGAGCTCACCGAGTCCGCGTCCCGCGAGTTCGATCCGCTCACCGCCGCGCAGGTCCTCGCCGCCGGTTACCCGATCGCCACCGCCACGCGCCGCTCGACCACCATCCCCGGCATCCACTACCAATACTTCTCCCAGCCGCGCGTCACCCGCGAGGGCGACTATGCCAATTTCTTCCCGAGCGCGTCGCTGAAATACACCGTCCGCCCCAATCTCCACGCGCAGGTCGGCTACAGCTACGCCATCTCCCGCCCGCCCGTCGACGCCCTCGCCGGCGTCTGGTCCATCAACGACCAGGCCCTGCTCATCACCGCGCCCAATCCCAATCTGAAGCCCGAGAAATCCGACAACTACGTCGCCCGCCTCGCCTACTACTTCGAGCCCGTCGGCAGCCTCACCTTCCTCGTGCAGCAGACCGAGATCAGCGACCAGCGCATCACCGTGCGCGGCGAGGCCGCCGACTTCGGTTTCGCCGACGACCCCGAATACGCGACCTACGATTTCCAATCCGTCACCAACAACAGCTCCCTCTACCGCTACCGCAGCCTGGAGCTCGCCTACAATCAGAACCTCTCCTTCCTCCCCGGCCTCTTGCGCACGGCCAACGTCAACCTCAGCTACACGCGCAACTACGCCAACCAATACTTCCCCGGCGTCACCCCGCACAAGGTTTCCGGCGCCGTCGGCTGGAGCTACGCCCGCCTCAGCCTCCGCGCCGGCGCCGTCTGGCAGGATGACACCCCCTTCACCACCGTCTTCGGCCGCTATCAACGCCACAATCTCAAGCTCGACTTCAGCGGCGGCCTCCGCCTCTCGAAAAACCTCAGCCTCTTCTTCCAGGGCCGGAACATCCTCAACGATCCCAACCTCCTCTACGAAGGCGATCCCACCCGCAACATCCCCGCCGCCCTCTACCGCTTCGGCAACTACGGCGTCAGCTGGACCCTCGGCCTCAAGGGAAATTTCTGATTCGCGACCCGCCCGGCGGCCGGTTTCTCTCGCCCGATGCACCCCCTCCGCGCCGCCCTCGCCCTCTCGACCCTCTTCACGCTCAGCCCGCGCCCGCCCGCCTTCGCCGCCAGCAACACCGACGAAACCAAGGTCGGCGCGCTCCCCCTCCCCGACGTCCTCCGCACCGCCGACGGCACGCCGATCCGCGACGTCGCCGCCTGGCGGGCCCACCGCCCCGCCCTCCTCGAAACCTTCGCCCGCGAGGTCTACGGCCGCACCCCCACGCCATCGCCCACCGCCCGCCCGCCCGGCCTGCGCTGGGAAACCACCTCCACCGATCGCACCGCCCTCGGCGGTAAAGCCACCCGCAAGGAAATCACGGTGCACTTCACCGCCCGCGCCGACGGCCCGAAGCTCCACCTCCTCATCTACCAGCCCAACGCCGGCCCCGCGCCCTACCCCGCCTTTCTCGGCCTGAACTACTACGGCAACCAGTGCGTCAACGCCGACCCCGGCATCACCGTCTCGACCGCCTGGATGCGCGCCAACCCCGAGTTCGGCATTGTGCAAAACCGCGCCACCGCCAAAACCCGCGGCGCCCACGCCCACCGCTGGGAAATCGAAAAAATCATCGCCCGCGGCTACGCCACCGTCACCGCCTACTACGGCGATCTCTGCCCCGACCACGCCGGCGGTCTCGCCGAATCCGTCGGCGCCCTCTTCGCCACCGGCTCCACGGAAAAACGCGCCCCCGACGCGTGGGGCGCCATCGGCATCTGGGCCTGGGGCCTCAGCCGCGCCCTCGACGTCCTCGCCGCCGACCGCGAGATCGACGCCCGCCGCGTCGCCGTCCACGGCCACTCCCGCCTCGGCAAAGCCGCCCTCTGGGCCGGCGCCCAGGACGAACGCTTCGCCCTCGTCATTTCCAACAACTCCGGCGCCGGCGGCGCCGCCCTCGGCAAACGCGACTTCGGCGAGACCGTCGCCATGCTCAACCAAAACTTCCCGTTCTGGTTCGCGTTAAACTTCCGCGCCTACAACGGCCGCGAGGCCGCGCTCCCCGTCGACCAACATCAACTCCTCGCCCTCGTCGCCCCCCGCCCCCTCTACGTCGCCAGCGCCTCCCTCGACCTCCACGCCGACCCCAGGGGCGAATTCCTCGCCGCCCAATTCGCCGAACCCGTCTACGCCCTCTACGGCCAGCCGGGCCTCGGCGTCGCCCACCAGCCGCCCGTCGATCATCCCGTCGGCGCCACCGTCGGTTATCATCTCCGCACCGGTAAACACGACATCACCGCCTACGACTGGGAGCAGTATCTCGCCTTCGCCGACCGCCACCTCCGCCGCACCCCGTAGGCCCGGTTCTCCGCCCCGCCCGCCGCGGCCAACCGCCCTCCGTCCGTATGAGCACCCGCCGCATCGCCGCCGAAGCCGGACTTTCCCCGTCCACGGTCTCCCTCGCGTTGCGCAACAGCCCGAAAATCCCCGCCGCCACCAAGCAGCGTATCCGGAAAATCGCGCAGCGCCTCGGCTACCGCCCCGACGGCAAACTCACCGAGCTGATGAGCCACCTCCGCCTCACGCGCACCCGCCCGCGCGAGGCCTGCTTCGGCGTCGTCTCCCTTTATCCCGACGCCCGCCCGTGGACCCGCTCGCTCCACCTGTCCCGCATCTACGCCGGCATGGTCGCCCGCGCCGAGGCGCTCGGCTACCGCCTCGAACCGTTTTGGCTGCGCGAACCGGGCATGACGCCCCGCCGCATGCGCGGCATCCTCGACGCCCGCGGCATCGAGGGACTCCTCTGCTTTGGCAGCCGCGAATTCTCCGACGAATGGCCGGCCGAACTCGACCGCTGCGCCGTCGTCACGCAGGGCCTCAGTATCCAGACTCCCCTGCACCGGATCGTCAGCCACGACTACCACGACCTCTGGCGTGCCCTCGATAAAGTCCACGCCCTCGGCTACCGCCGCCCCGGTTTGATTCTCGGCGACTACGAGGAAATCCGCAGCGCCCACGCCTACCTCAGCGGCTATCTCGGCTGGTCCCATTTGGTGCTCGGTTCGCCCGCGGCGATTCCCGTGCTCCACCTCGACCGCGTTGAGGAGCCCCCGGTCGCCGCGTGGCTCGCGCAACACCGGCCCGACGTGGTGATCTTCGTGCACCACTACGACGCGCTGCCCGGCTTCGACGCCCTCCTGAAACGCCAACGCCTTCGCCTGCCGGAGGACCTTGGCGTCGTCGTCATCAGCCAAAACCTCGCGGGCACCCACTTCTCCGGTCTCCAGGAAAACCAACCCCTCATCGGCGCCTGGGCCGTCGAACTGCTCGTCTCGCGAATCATGAACCGCGACTTCGGCCTGCCCGCCCACCCGCGCATCGAACTGGTCGAGCGCCAATGGATCGAGGGCCGCACGCTGCGTGCCCAGCCCGCCGCCCGCGCCCACGCTGCCATCCCGGTCCGCAAAAACGCCGCCGGAAAAAATCCGGCGGCGCGTGAAAGACACGTCCGTTGACGCTGCTCGGCCCGCTTACTTCTTCTTCGAGTCGGGCTTCTTGAATTCCTTGTGGCCCTCTTTCTGCGCCGCCCCGAGCTCTTCGCAGATCTTCGCCGCTTCGTCGTTCTTGCCGGCCTTGAGCGCGGCCTCGAGCTTCGCGACCGAGCCATTGAACTCCTTCATCTTGGCCTGATACTTGTCCTTCTGCTCGGGCTTCCACGCCGGAGTCAGTTTGGCGGACTCGACGGACGCGGCCTTGATCGTCGCCACCAGCTTGAGCGAGTCTTCGTTCTTGGCCGCATCGGCGACCTGGCGCTTCAGCTTGCGGAACGCACCGCCCATTTTGTCCATCTGGTTGCCGAGTTCGGTTTCTTCTTCTTTGTCGCCGCCTTTGGCTTTGCCTTCTGCGGCGCGCACGCCCGGCACGGTGGCCATGGCGCAAATGAGGGTGAGGAGCAGGATACGGATTTTCATGATGATGGTTTTGGAGGGTGCTTCGAAAGGGCCGGAAGAGAAAGAAGGTCGGTCGTCCCGAGGGCAATCGGATTTCTCGCCACCGCCGGCACGTCCCCCGCCAGACGCAGCTCCCCACCGAAAGATCCCGCCTTTCCCATCGGCCCACCCCACTCCGAGGTTGCCCGCCCGTGGTCCTCGTCCTGAATTCCCCCATCCACCCCGCCCTTTCCCGCATGAACCTCCCCGCCGTCACCCGCCGCCAGTTCCTCTCCGCTGCCACCGCCGGACTCGCCGTCGGCCTCCTGCCGCGCTCCGCCTTGGCCGCCGCGTCCACGCCCACCCGCTGGCCGATCGGCTGCTTCAACCGCCCGTGGACCAAGTGGTCCTACGCCGAAGCCCTCGATGGCACCAAAGCCGCCGGCTACACCCTCACCGGCCTCCTCTCCCCCACCAAGGACGACGTCTTCACCAGCGCCAACGCCACGCCGGAATACCTCGCCGCGTTGAAGGCCAAGATCGCCGCCCGCGGCCTCCGGGTCAACATGACCGCCCTCCGCGTGAAAACCGCGCTCCCGCTCGCCGAGGCCATCGCCGACACCCGCCAACAAATCGCCCACGGCCACACGATGGGCGTCGAATTCGCCCTCACCTTCGGCGAGGACAAACCCGAGCGCTACGCCCACTATTTCAAAATCATGGCCGACGCCGCCGCCTACGCCCAGGAGCGCGGCATCAAGCTCGTCATGAAGCCCCACGGCGGCGGCAGCGGCTCCTCGCAGGAAATCATCACCGCCATCAAAACCGTCGGCCACGCCAATTTCAAAATCTGGTATGACGCCGGCAACATCATCTACTACACCGGCAAAGATCCAGTCGCCGAACTCGAGCCCCTCCTCCCGCACGTCACCGGTTTCTGCGCCAAGGATTGCTCCGTCGCCACCGGCCCCGACGGCAAACGCAAAGCCGACGTCATGATCCAATTTGGCACGGGCCAGGTCGATTTCGCCGCCGTCTTCCGGAAACTGAAATCCGGCGGCTTCCACGGCCCCATTATGGTCGAGTGCTGCCAGATCGGCGCGACCGCCGCCGAGACCACCGCCCACGCCCGCGCCAACCGCGAGTTCCTGGAAAAAATTCTCGCGGGCGTCTGACCTCAGACTCCGAGGTGGAGCGCGTTGACCCCAACGCGCTTC
>CAJAYO010000517.1 GCA_903948415.1 uncultured Opitutia bacterium
GCGGCCGTGCTCGTGTGTCCGGGGGGCGGCTACAACATCCTCGCGTGGGATCTCGAGGGCACGGAAATCTGCGAATGGCTGAACTCGCTCGGCGTGACGGGCGTACTCTTGAAATATCGCGTGCCGCGGCGGGCGGGGCTGGAGAAGCACGCGGCGCCGCTGCAGGACGCGCAGCGGGCCATGGGACTCGTGCGGCAGCGCGCGGCGGACCTGGGCGTCGATCCGAAGCGCATCGGGGTGTTGGGCTTTTCGGCGGGCGGGCACCTCGCGGCGGTGTTGAGCAACCAGCACGCGACGCGCAGCTACGAGGCGGTGGACGCGGCGGATGCCGTCAGCTGCCGGCCGGATTTTACGGTGCTGATCTACCCGGCCTATCTGACGGTGAAGGAAAAGGCGGATGCGGTCGCGGCGGAGTTGCCCGTGAGCACGGGGAACACGCCGCCGACCTTCCTCGCGATGGCGGGGGACGATCCGATCCGGGTGGAGACGGCGCTTTTTTATTACGCCGCGCTGAAAAACGCGCAGGTGCCGGCGGAGCTGCACGTCTATCCGCGCGGCGGGCACGGCTACGGTCTGCGGCGCACGGAGAACGACGTGACGAGCTGGCCGGACCGGGCGGGGGATTGGCTGAAGGCGTCGGGGTGGCTGAAGCCGGGAGCACGCTGAGGCAACGGGCGCGCGGGGTTTCTCGCAGCTTGCGGAGGCGGCGGCGTGCGGCCACGTTGCGCTTCTCCGATCCTATGAACCGATTTGGCACTCCTGACGACGAACACCAGCCGGTGCTGTGGCTGGGCGGCTATGCGATTTATGCGGCGCATCTCATTGCGCTGGTGTTTGCGGTCTCGGTGGTGGTCACGACGCTGACGATGTTCTTCAACATCGGCCTGCTGGCCGCGTGGCTGCCGTTCAACAGCGAACTCGTGCTGAGCGGACAGGTGTGGCGGGTCCTGACGTATGGGTTGGTGAATCCGCCGAGTCTGCAGCTCGTGTTCGATCTGGTGTTCATCGTGTGGTTCGGCCGCGAAGTGGAGAAGTTTGTGGGCCGCCGGAAATTTCTGGGGCTCTACGCGGGCATCTACCTCGTGACGCCCCTGTTGTTCACGCTGATCGGCCTGTGGGTGCCGATGCAGCGGGCGGGGGAGATCGGGGCGTTTGCGCTCTTCATCGCGTTCGCGACGCTCTATCCCAACGCGGTGATGATGTTCGACGTGCTCGCCAAATGGGCGGCGCTGATTCTGGTCGGGATCTTCACGTTGATGGCGCTGGCCTATCACGATTCGGCCGGGCTGATCGCGCTGTGGGGGACGTGCGGATGGGCCTACGCGTATGTGCGGCACGAGCAGGGGGCCTTTGCGCTGCCGAGCTTCCGGTTTGGGCAACGCCCACCGAACCTCCGGGTGCTGCCGGATCGGCCGGCGAAACCGGCGGCCCGCAGCGCGGCCGTGCCGACCGCCACGATGGCGGAGATCGACGGGTTGCTGGACAAGATCGCGCGGTCGGGTTTGGCGAGTCTGACGGAGAAGGAGCGCACCAAACTGAACGAGGCGCGGGCGGAAATGCTGAGGAAGAGCGCGGGGCGTTGACGGGGGGCGGGGCCGGGTGGGTCGTGCCCGGGGCGTGACGGGCGCGAGCCGGGCGGGCGCATCGCCGGGGCCTGCCCGCCGGCCCGCCGGTCCGGTGGAGGACCGCGGTGAAGGCTTCGCCGACGTTTACTTTCGACGGGCGGCGGTTACGCTTCGGTCATCGGCGTCGGACGAGTCGCGCTCCGCCCGCAAGGCCCGGTGCCCCGCGCCCGACGAATTGCCCAGTCAAACATCGAAACCACAGGAGGCGTTATGCCAGCCATGAAATTGAAGGCGTTCTTGGACAGTCACGGGGTGCGCTATGTGAGCATCCAGCATTCGGTCGCGTTTACGGCGTCGGAAGTTGCGGAGTCGGTCCATGTGAAAGGCCGCGATTTTGCCAAGACGGTGATTGTGAAAATGGGCTCGGTCATGGCGATGGTGGTGTTGCCGGCGAGCCGCCGGATCGTGCTGCACGACCTGCGGGACATGCTCGGCAGCGTCGAATTGCGGCTCGCGACGGAGGCGGAATTCAAGGGGGCGTTTCCCGACTGCGAGCTCGGCGCCATGCCGCCGTTCGGCAATCTCTACGGCATGCCGGTCTACGTCGAAGCGAGCCTGGCGGACGAAACCGAGATCGCGTTCAACGCCGGCACGCACAGCGAGGTCATCCAGATGGCGTATGAGGATTTCGCCGAACTGGTGAAACCGATGGTGCTGGATTTCGTGACGACGTAAGGGAGGCGGGGCGGCGGCGGTCGGTGCGCCACCGAAGGCGGTGGGGCACCGCCCGTGCGTCTGCGCGGCAAGGGCCGTTGGCGGGCTACCGACACAGGAGCCCGGCGGATTGGCGCCCGGGCGAAGACGAGCGAGACCGCTCCGCGGGCGGCAAGAGGCGGGGCGGTCGGCCCTCGCGATGTGCGGTCGATCCACGCGTGCACCGGGATAAAAATGAGGCCCGGCGATTCGGGCGCCCACGCAAACCCGCGGCTCAACCCGGATCGTAGTCCAGCCAGGGGCCGAGCCACTTTTCGGTTTCGGCGATGGTCTGGCCTTTGCGGGCGGCGTAGTCGGCGACCTGGTCCCGGCCAAGTTTGCCGACGCCGAAATATTTTGAGTCGGGATGGTTGAAATACCAGCCGCTGACGGAGGAGGCCGGGGACATCGCGCAGCTTTCGGTGAGCGTGATGCCGGTGGCGGCCTCGACGCCGAGGAGGCTGAAGAGGATCGGCTTCTCGGTGTGGTCGGGGCACGCGGGATAACCGGGGGCGGGGCGGACGCCGCGGTATTTTTCGCGGATGAGGTCCTCCATCGGCAGGTTTTCCGTCTTGCCGTAGCCGCAGAACTCGCGGGCGCGATGGTGCATCATTTCGGCGAGCGCTTCGGCGAGGCGGTCACCGAGGGCCTGCGCCATGATGGCGTTGTAGTCGTCGTGCTGCGCGCGGAACTCGGCGGCGAAGGCTTCGACGCCGTGACCGGCGGTGACGGCAAAGCCGCCGCAGTAGTCGATGAGGCCGCTGTCGCGCGGGGCGAGGTAATCGGCGAGGCAGTGGTTGAACTGGTCGGCGGGCTTGTCGAGCTGCTGGCGGAGTTGGTGGAAGCGCGTGCGCACGGCGGTGCGGGACTCGTCGGAGTAGATCTCGATGTCGTCGCCGACGGCGTTGCAGGGCCAGAAGCCGATGATGGCTTTGGCGGTGAAGCGTTGCTCCGCGACGATCTGCGCGAGGAGTTTCTGCGCGTCGGCGAAGAGCTTCTTCGCTTCGACACCCACGACGGCGTCGTCGAGGATTTGCGGGAAGCGGCCGTGAAGTTCCCAGGCGCTGAAGAACGGGGCCCAATCGATGTAGCGGACGATGTCGGCGAACTGCAGCGGTTCGGGGTGAAAGGTGGCGTTTTCGGCCGGGGCGGTGGAGTAGACGCGCGTGCCGAGGAACTCGGGGCGGGGGAGGTCGACGGTGGCCCAGTCGTAGTGCTGCTTGCGGTCGCGGGCCTGCTGGAGAGTGAGGAGCGGGCGCTTGTTGCGGCGGGCGGCGAATTCCTCGCGCTGGCGTTCCTGTTTCGCGGTGTTCTCGGCGATGAAGGCCGGTTTTTGATCGGGGGAGAGGAGGGAGCTGACGACGTTGACGACGCGGGAGGCGTCGAGGACGTGGATGACGCCGTGGGGGTATTCCGGGGCGACCTTGACGGCGGAGTGGGCGGGACTAGTGGTGGCGCCGCCGATGAGGAGCGGGATGGTGAAGCCGCCGCGTTTCATTTCCTTCGCGACGTGGACCATCTCGTCGAGCGAGGGCGTGATGAGGCCGGAGAGGCCGATGAGGTCGACGTTGAGCTCCTTGGCCTTGGCGAGAATTTTGTCGCACGACACCATGACGCCGAGGTCGGTGACCTCGTAGTTGTTACAGGCGAGGACGACGCCGACGATGTTCTTGCCGATGTCGTGGACGTCGCCCTTGACGGTGGCGATGAGGAATTTGCCCTGGGCGCGGGTGGCTTCGCCGGCGGCGGTGGCGCGGGCCTTTTCCGCTTCCATGAAGGGAGTGAGGTAGGCGACGGAGCGCTTCATCACGCGGGCGGATTTCACGACCTGGGGGAGAAACATTTTGCCGGCGCCGAAGAGGTCGCCGACGACGCGCATGCCGTCCATGAGCGGGCCCTCGATGATCTCGAGCGGGCGGGAGTATTTTTGGCGGCACTCCTCGGTGTCGAGGTCGACGAACTGGTCGATGCCCTTGACGAGGGCGTGGGAGAGCCGGGCTTCGACGGGCGCGTTGCGCCAGGCGAGGTCTTCCTTGAGTTCGGTCTTGGACGCGCCGCCTTGGGCGGCCTTGAGGTCGTCGGCGAATTTGACGAGGCGGTCGGTGGAGTCGGGGCGGCGGTTGAGGAGGACGTCCTCGACGTAGGTGCGGAGGGTGGGCTCGATCTCGTCGTAGTTGCCGAGCATGCCGGCGTTGACGATGCCCATGTCCATGCCCTCGCGGATGGCGTGGTA
>CAJAYO010000518.1 GCA_903948415.1 uncultured Opitutia bacterium
CACCTCGGCGACCGCCTGGATGCGCGGCAGCATGAGGCTCGGGCGGTCGCGCTCGTTGGACGTCGAGGCCAGCATCCACGCGCGACTCGCGCGACCGAGATCGAGGGCGTTTTCCGTCGTGCGCACACTGTCGACGTCGAGGTTGACGGCCTCGACGGCGAAGGGTTTTCCGGTCGCGGCGAAGAGCGAGTCAACGAACTGCTCGGCCGCGATGCGGCGCGGCGCGGGCGCGGTGAACAGCGGACCGGTCGCGGCCAGCGAGCGGTCGGCGGCGCGCTGGTAGGCGTGGGAATTGAGAATCACGCGGGCCAAGGCCTTGGCGTCGTAGCCGGAGCGGACGAGCTCGCGGGCGAGCCACCGGAGCAACTCAGGGTGCGAGGGCGCGCTCTTTTCCCAATCGCCGACCGTCTCGACGAGGCCGCGGTCCATGAAGCGCTGCCAGATGCGGTTGGCCAGGACCTGGGCGAAGCGCTCGTTCTGCGGCGCCGTCACCAGCGCCGCGACGCGGTCACGTGAATCATCGGAGCGCTGGGCGAGCGCCGCGGCGGCGTTCTCGTCGCAGAATTGCGCGAACGACCACGCGGGCGTCACCGTCGTGCCCGCCGGCAACGTGGACTCGATGAGCGGTTCGCGTCCGCCGAGCCGCAGGTGATCCATCGCGACCGTGCTCGTGACGGGAAGCTTGATGGACTTCGCGCCGAGCATTGCGGCGAGCTGCATGAGGTCCTTTTGCTTCGACGCGTGCGTCGGCGCGTCGTGGCAACGCGCGCACTTCATTTCCACGCCGAGAAAGGCCGAGCTGACGATGATGCCTTTGGCGGCCATCGGGACGTCATTTTGCGAGGCGACGCTGAACCCCGCGGGGCCGCCGAAACGTTCGCTGCCCTCCTGGCGGATGAGTTCGGTGACGAAGAGGTCGAGCGGTTTGTTGTCGAGGAGCGCTTCGTAGATCCACCAGCGAAACGGGCCGGTGTTGTTCAGCGTGGGGTTGATGAGGTTCGGATTCTCCGCGAGCACATCGAGCCAGTAGGGCATCCACTGGTCGGCCCAGCGCGGATCGGCGAGGAGACGCTCGATGGTGGCGGTGCGCCGCCCGGCGGCCGGCAGGGCCCGGAAGGCCGCGATCTCCGCCTCGCTCGGCACGACGCCGACGGTGTCGAGCGTGACGCGACGCAGGAACGTGAGGTCGTCGGTGAGCGGCGTGAGCGCGAAACTCGCGACCGGAAACGCGGGCCACGCGGCGCCTTCCTTGATCCATGTCCGCAGGATTTCGATTTCCTTCGCCGGGAGCGGATCGCCCTTCGCGGGCATCACATCCTCGGAGTCCGGGCTTGTGATGCGCTGAATGATCGGGCTCGTCTCCGGATGGCCGGCGATGAGGGCCGGACCATCGGCCTTGCCGCCCTTGAGCGCGGCCGCGAGGGAGTCGAGGTGCAGACCGCCTTTGACCTTCGCGCCCTGGTGGCAGCTGTAGCAGCGCGTCTCCAGGATCGGCTTCACGTCGCGGTAGAAGTCGACGCGGCCTTTTTTCAACGGCGCGTATTCGGCCGCGACGGTGGCGATGCGGTCGGCAATGAAGTGGTCGATCGCGTTCGCCGCCGGGAAGCCGACGCGGAGGGACGGCACCGCGATCTCCGGGGTGGACGCGAGCCACGCGTTGGCCGCCGCGCGCCGCGAGGCCCAATACGCGGCGGACTCGGCCCGTTTTTCGGCCCGGGCGGCGGTGTTGACGGCGGCCAGGTGCGCGCGGCGCTCCGCCTCGTAGGCAGACCAACCGGCATCGGTGTAAGGAACGGTCCGCGAGCCGGGCGAGAGCAGCCACCACGAGGTGCTGCCGGCGGGCGAAAACGCCACGACGGTTTCGCCGAGTTCGGGCCGGAACGGCTTTTTGCCTTTGGGCTCAATGCCGCCGATCACGGTTTCGAGGACGACGGTGACGGGTGCGCCGGTGAACTCGAACTCGCCCCACTCCTCGCGATTGCCGGGCGGGGCGAACCGGAAGTCGGGGCCGAGGTTGAGATAGGTTTCCTGCGGCTCGACGGGGAGTTCGCCGGCGTTGCCGACGGCGAAGGCGGCGGGCTGCGCAAAGGGCGTTTCGAGGATTTTCTTTCCGTCGAGGAAGAGCCGCGCGGTGCCGCGCGAGCGCAGCAACAGCCGGTGCTGGCCCGCAGGCAGGCGAACCTCGGCCGTGGCGCGGAAGAGCGTGGGCAACGCGCGGTCGGCCCGGACTCCGGTGGACACATATTTCTGCGGCAGCTCGAAGAATCCGAAAGCCTCCTCGGTGAACGTCTCGGTGACTTTTGTTTCACCGGGCCAGGCGGTCGCACCGGCCTGGCCGGCGGCCGGCTCGCGAAGCTCGACATGGATTTTTCCGGGTGCGCCGAAGGCCGAGACGCAGAGCGTCAGCGCGAGGAACGCTCGGTGGAAAATACGGGCAACACGACGGGGCGACATGAGCAGGATTGGGCCGATGAGAACCCAGTGCGGGCCCATTTACACGCTCAACGTGATCCCACTTTCGTGCAGCCGCGCCGTTTTCTCCTGACGCAGTCCCCGGATTCGATTCTCTCAACCGGCCCGACCCTCGCCGCCATGAAACCCTACCCCGCCCTGCTCTTGCTCTCCGCGCTCGTGTGCGCTCCGGCCCTCCACGCCGAAAAAATCATCCTCGTCGCCGGCGGCAGCGCCGACCGCGTCGGCTTACCGGCGGTGCAGGCTAAGGTGAAGGAGCCCTTCGGCGTGGAATTCGACCGCGCGGGAAATCTCTTCATCGTTGAAATGGCCGCGGGCAACCGGCTGCTCCGCGTCGACGCCCAGGGCACGCTCACCCACGTCGCGGGCCTGCCGAGTGCCGGTGACGCGGGTGATGGCGGCCCGGCGCTCGCCGCGCAGTTCAATGGTCCGCACAACCTCGCCGTGCTGCCCAACGGCAATGTCCTGATCGCCGATACCTGGAACGGCCGCGTGCGCCAAGTCGACGTCGCCGCCGGCCGCGTGACGACCGTGCCCGGCTACGGGGTGCCGGCCGCGCAGGGAAAGGCCAACGGCCCCTATTGCATCGCCCTCGATTTCACCGGCACGCAGCTCTTCATCGCCGACCTGCGCCGCGTGCAGGCCCTCGATCTCAAGACCGGAAAACTCCGCCTCGTCGCCGGCAACGGCGAAAAAGGGATTCCCGTCGACGGTGCCCGCGCGACCGAAGCGCCGCTCGTCGATCCGCGCGCCGCGGCCGTCGATCGCCGCGGCAATGTCTACATTCTCGAACGCAACGGCCACGCGCTGCGGGTCGTCACCCCCGACGGAAAGATCCGCACCGTCGTGAACGCCGCGGGGAAAAAAGGTGCGACCGGCGACGGCGGCGATGCGTTGCTGGCCACGATGAGCGGACCGAAACACCTCTGCGTCGACCGCGACGACACCATCCTCATCGCCGATGCCGAAAACCATCTCGTCCGCCGCTACGTCCCCGCCACGGGGAAAATTCTCCGCGTCGCCGGCACCGGCAAGAAAGGCACCGCCGGCCTCGGCGGCCCGCCCGAGCAGTGCGAATTGGCCCGCCCGCACGGCGTGACCGTGCACGCCGACGGCACGCTGTACATCACGGACAGTTACAACGACCGGATCCTGAAAATCGTGCGATAAGGCCCGGCAGACGCAGGACAGGCGTTTTACTTCCGGACCAGTTGACGCGCAACGCGGGGGCCATCGCGCGGCCGCAGGCGGGGTGGGCAGGTGTCCACCGCCGGACCGGCGCATCTCACTTTCGTGCAAACACCGCCCGAGGTGGGCCGGCCGCTCCGCAGGCGGCGGAGCGCAGGTCGTGGCGGGACGCGTTGAGCCGCGCGCGGAGCGCACGGCCCACCCCGGGGAAACGGAGCGCGGCAAGGAACTGCGATGCGCGCCCGC
>CAJAYO010000519.1 GCA_903948415.1 uncultured Opitutia bacterium
ACCGGCCGCTACGTCCTCCCCACCCTCCCCGCCGGCACCCACGCGCTCGTCGTCACCTACGTCGGCCTCGATCCGATCCGCACCTCCGTCACCGTCACCGACGCCGCCACCACCACCCGCCACTTCGATCTCTCCAGCGGCGTTTACACCCTCGACGCCTTCAAGGTCACCGGCGAACGCGAGGGCGGCGCCGCGGCGATCACCAGCCAACGCAACGCCGACAATGTGAAGACCGTCGTCGCCACCGATTCCTTCGGGAATCTCCCCAACCTCAACGCCGCCGAGGTCGCCATCCGCCTCACCGGAGTCGCGGGCAACCCCGACGATGGCGGCACTTACACCGGCTTCACCATCCGCGGCATGGGCGCGGGCCTCAACACCATCACCCTCGATGGGGGCCAGCTCACCGGGCAGGGCGGCATGGCGGGCAATACCATGATCAACAACCTCAGCGGCGCGATGTTCGATCAGCTGGAACTGATCAAGGGCCACACGCCCGACAAGGGCGCCGACTCCCTCGGCGGCACCATCAATCTCAAGAGCCGCTCGCCCCTCAACCTGCGGGAAAAGCGCCGCACCACCTATAGTTTCGGCGCCCGCTGGGCCCCGCCCTTCACCGAACAGATTCCCACGCGCGCGGCGCACCGCCTCCATCCCGTGCTCAACGTCGCCCATCAGGAGGTCTTCGGCGTCTTCGGCGGCACCCGCAACCTCGGCGTGTCGCTCAACCTGTTCTACAGCGAGAATGTCGTGCCCTTTTTCAGCACGACCCGCGACTTCCAGAACACCACCGAGCCCGCCGCCTACCTCTGGGACTACCGCACGTCGGATTTCTACGCCAACCGCAAGCAAGCGAGCCTCAACCTCAAGGTCGACTACCGCCTCTCCGCCGCGACCAAGCTCAAGTTCAACGCGATCTACAACGACACCAATGTCACCGATCGCCGCACCCTCGAGTTCCGCGCCTTTGCCGCCCAATCCGTCGGCACCACCGGCAACGCCGGAATCCTGCCGGGCTACACCAACCGCGTCACCGAGGTCCGGCAGGCGCCGGGATCGACCATGGACCTCACGGCCGGCATGGTCACGACGTGGAATCGGCTCCGTTTGGTCGACGTCGGGGCCGAACAGGTCTTCGGTCCGCTCCGCCTGGACTACGGCGCACGCTACAACTCGACCCGGATCAATTCCGGCAACGGCGGCGAGTCGGCCACGCTCGTGCATCGCGTGACCAACGTCGGCTGGCGGCTGGATCGGACGGCGTCCGATCTCTACCCGCGACTCATCCAGACCGCGGGAGCCGACATCACCAACCCGGCGAGCTACCGCGTCCCCGCCAACGGCCTGACCAATACCAACGTCGGAAACAACATCGGCGTCGGCGAAGCGTATGGCGATGCCCAGTACACGCTCTCCACCCGCTTTCCGTTCACCCTCAAGACCGGATTCAAACTGCGGGATAAGGAGGCGGATGACCTCGCCGCCTCGCGGCGCTGGAGCTATCTCGGCGCGGCGGGGCTGCCCGCCGATCCTTCAATCCGGACCTTCGACGCCCGCAAGACCGGACTCAACCTGCCCCGCTGGGAGCCCGCCACCTTCATGCGCGAACGCGCGCCGCTCACCCCGGCGCTGTGGAACGAAGACCTCTATTTCCGCGAGTCAGTCCGCTTCACCGGCACCCAAGGCGTGCGCGAGTTCGTGACGGCCGGCTACGCGATGGTCCAGGGTCGCCTCGGTCGCACCGGATTGCTCGGCGGCGTGCGCACCGAGAAGACCGACACCGAAAGTTGGGGCTGGGTGCGCGCCCGCCTCGCCAGCACCCCGGCGCAAGTGGCCGCCGATCCGGTCGGCTCCGCCCGGCGCGACTACGAGGGCACCCGGCGCGAACTCACCGGCGGCTACACCAAGTCCTTTCCCAGCCTCCACCTCACCCAGGACATCACACCCGACCTCAAGGCCCGCCTCAGTTGGTCCACCAGCTTTGGCCGCCCCGCGCTGACCAACCTCCTCCCCAACGAAGTCATCGACGAAAACAACCGGACGCTGACCGTCAACAACCCGAGCCTGCGCCCGCGGACCTCGAGCAATTGGGATGCCTCCCTCGACTACTATTTCGAACCGGTGGGCAACGTTTCGGTCGGGTGGTTCCACAAGGCCATCAAGGACTATATCGTCAACGGGATCGACGGCGGCACGATTCCCAGCGGGCCCGACAACGGCTTCAATGGCGAGTACGCCGGCTTCACCCGCCTCTCCTCGGCCAACGCCGGCGAGGCGTTCGTCCAGGGCTGGGAGTTGAGCTACCAGCAGCAGCTCACGTTTTTGCCCGGCCTGCTGCGCGGCCTGTCCCTGCTGGCCAACTACACCTTCCTCGATACGCACGGGAAATTTGGCGGTGCGGCCTATCTCACCAGCGGGCAGGTCGCCGGCTTCATTCCGCGCACAGCCAATCTCAGCCTCTCCTGGCGCTACCGCGCCCTCAGCGCCCGCTACCTCGTCAACTATACCGGGCCCTACCTGCAGACCTACTCCTCCGCCAGCCCGGGCCGGAGCCTGTTCCGCTTCGACCGCACCATCTCGACGTTGGGCTTCGGCTACCAGATTCGCCCGTGGCTGACCGTCACCTGCGATATCGATAATCTTTTCAACGAACCGCTGCGCCGTTACCGGGGCGTTCCCGACCAGCTCCAGTTCTTCAGCATGACCGGCACCACCGTCACCTTCGGCCTCAACGGCCGCTTCTAAAAACGGAGCGGCGGTTGCTAACCGCCGTCCCCACCCCCGTCCCCACCCTCACCGTCTTCCCCCTCTCCACCGACTACCCATGAAAAGCCCATCTCTCCCCCGTTCACTTTCACCTTCACTTTCCCGCTCCCTCTTCCTGCCCCTCCTGCTCGCCTTCTCCGCACTCACCGCCCCCGCCGCCACCCTCACCGGCAACGTCTCCAACGTCGCCACCGGCAATCTCCTCGAGGGCGCCCGCATCGA
>CAJAYO010000520.1 GCA_903948415.1 uncultured Opitutia bacterium
TCGTCCGCGCGGCGGAGCAGGATGGTTGGCTTTGGCTCGGCGGCGGCGGGTCGAGCCAGCGTGGCGGGCAGCACCACGGCGCAGATGGGCCGAAGGTTTTTCATTTTGTTGGCGCCGCCGTGCGCTCCACCTCAATCAGATGGAACACCGTATCTTCTCCGGCTTCATGTTGCAGCACCAGTTCCGTAACGCCGGACAAGGAGACGACCTGGGTACGCCACTCGCGGCTATTGGTATTTTGAATACGCGTGACGCCCTCTTTTCCCGGGAGCCTGAGCGACCAGGATCCCGTCCCTTGGTCGAGATAAGTGACCCTCGCTTTCACCTGAGTGGCCGCAAAGCCCGGGTCGAGTTGGAAGCGCAGCCGCTTTTTGCCGGACTGGTGCGCAAAGGCGCGGCCGAAGCGCCCATAGATGGACTCGTCGATGTTCCACCGGCCCACATCGCCGGATCCCGGGTCGATCTGAGTCAGGAAGCGGGAATAGTTGCCCGGCAACATATCCCAGCCCACATCGTTGGGGCCGCTGCTCTTGCGGTTGATCATGCCGCCGCCGATGGCCTTTTCGGGATCGTCCATGCGCGCGCCGTAGACCGAGTAGGCTTGGGCAATGCGGAGGTAGCGCTCCACGTCCTTTTTCTGGCCGGGCTTGCCGCCGAATTCTGCGGCCGGGAACCGGTTGAAATCGGAGGCGTCGAGCCCGTCCCGCAGCGCACAAAAGGCGGCCGGGGCAGTCGCCGCATCCTTGTGACCGGCATATTTGTTGAAGAAGGCGCCGGCGGGCCAATTCGCTCGATCCTTCAATGCCTGGTAGGGCACGTTCCAGATATCCAGCCGGCAATGGGTCGCGAAGATTCCGGACCAGTAGAGGGCCTGCGGCACGTTGTGTTTCGACCAGCCCATTTCAAACAACTCGCCGTCAATCTCGCCGCGGGTGAGCACCGGCTTGCCGCGTTGTTTCGCGGCGGCTTCCAACCCTTGGAACTTGGCCAGTCGCTCGCCGTTATCGCTGACCTGGTAGCCGTGACTGAACATGCCCTGTTTCAGCGCGACGACGTCCATGTTCTCCAGCAGCCATTGGGTCTCCGCCCCGCCGTTGGCGTCGGAGTTCACCAGAATCGGGATTCCGGGTACGGCGTTCCGGTAGCGTTGCCATGCTTCCAGGCGGAAGTTATTCCACCCTTCATCGGTGATGGCGTATTGGGGATCGAGCGGGTTGCCCTTGTAGGGCTGGCCGTCGCCGGTGGACCCCTCGGCGCACTGCACAAACACAATGCGCGCGCGCAGCGCTGGCGGTAGGGCGGAGACATATTTGCCGAAGGCATCAATCAGCCCCAAGAAACGCGCTTTGTATTCCGGATGCAGATAGTAGGGATATTCCCGCTGCCCGTCGGTCTTCTGCCCCAAGGCATTGACCTTCCGGTCCGTGATCACCCGTGGAACGCCGTGTTGATAGATCCACGCAGGGGCCGCGGGGCCCACCCAGATCATCACGGTTGTATAAAGGCCGCCCTCATGCGCCGCTTTTAACGGTGGGCCGAGTAGTTCCGGGAACGTGTAGCGTCCCGGCGCTGGCTCGAGCGAATCCCATTTCAGGATGAGCGGAACGCTGCGCAGTTCCGGGCATTCCTCCCGCGAAATCTGGCCCGGCTTCCACCCCGCCCAGCTGGATATTCCGTAGCCCGGTTTCGCCTCTGCCGCACCCCCGGTCGCCACCGCGGCGAACAGAAAAACCCACGTGATCGTTTTCATGATAGAGGGATGGTCGCACCTGGCGTCGTCGCGTGGCATGGCGCTCAAAATTACACCGCGACGGTGAGCGGATAAGTCCGCGGGCGCTGGAGGGCCCAACGCCGGATGCGCATCTGCCCCGCCTGGCCGCAAACCGAGAAATCGTCGGTGTCGGCCAGTTGGGGGAGCGGTTTGTCGAAAGCCAAGAGGTGGGCGACATCGCGACGGACTTCGCCTTGGCGCTGATTCTTTAGCTTGAATGTCCGGCTGATCTGGGCGCCGACATCGATAAAATCGGAACCCCGGTCGGCCCGCACGGCGCGCTTGAGCAAGCGGGGGGCTTGCTGCGCCCAGGGGAAACCGGAGGACGGGCGGAATTTCCCCCGCCCTTTGGCATCGGCGATGTCGTCGAGATCCTTGAAACGGAATTCCGGCACCTGAAGCGTGTCCACGGCATGACGGTCCAAGTATTCCTGGGGCACATACCAGCGCAGGTGCGGCGTGGATAGGCCGAGAGCGAGGAAGAAAGGTTTGGGCGAGGGTTTGGACCATTGGGCCACCGCCCACTCGGCCGCCTTCCAATCCTTCGAATCCTCCTTGGGCCCCCGGGTCGGCCCCCAGGCAAATTCCGGGCCTGCGGCTTCGCCGCCTTCGTCTCCGCCGCCCTTGCCCGCTGGCACCGGGGCGGGTTTGCCAGCCATCAGACTTCGATTGCGCGAGGTGACGCGGTCCGGGTCCGGGCGCGAACCGCTTCCGCCCTCCGCTGGTTCCCCTTGATCATACGTCCAGTGTCCTTCGTCGCCGGGATGTTTGGGGAAAAGTTTTCCGTGCGAAAGGGGGCGGTAACCCTGCGGTGAAAAACCCTCCGGCAGCGTCAGGGGGTTCTTAATCAGGGGCGAACCGAGCGTATTCTGGCTGTTGGTAGAGACCCCGCTCCGGTGTGGCCTGAACCCCGAGAGCAAGGCCGAGCGCGAGAGACTGCAGACCGGCCCCGCGCAATTGGCCGGTTGAAAAACGACCGACCCGCTTTGCGCCCATGGGTCCATCTTGGGCGTGGCGGAGCGATTTTGGGGTGCGCCGCCGAAGGCCCCCACGCAGTCATTCATGTCATCGATGGCGATGAACACCCCGTTGCAGGGTGCGCGCGATGCTTCGGCGGCGTGAAGTGGGACGAAGACCAGGCAGAGCGCGGCGCCAGCGACCAACCGGAGGGCCAAGATGAATGGCGCAGGTGACATGGCTTTGGGGGTGAAACAGGAAATGGCGGCGCGGAGACAGGGGCGGGTTTGGGACGGAAAAGGCTTGGTCGGGGCTGCCGGCATCGATGGGATGACAATAGTTACCCAGCTCCCCTACGCCCATAGACAATCCGCATGGCTCACTGGACTTTTTATTGGCACGCTTTGGCCGGTGGTGCGCATCACCGGGACATTTGCCCCGTGAAAAATCCGGCAAGGGAGCCGATTTCAGGCGCGCTGCAAAAAGTCCAGATTGACGCCGAGATTGTCCATTTCGGACACGTCGGCCATCGCGTATGGTGGGCCCTGTTCTGGTCCACGTTTTGTTCAAGTCCACGCCCCCCGCGCGACCCTGCGCTACTCCACCCCAATGTCACAACCTGCAATCCCTCGCCTCTGCCGGCTTACGCTGCTACTCAGTCTGCCTTGGCCCGGCGCAATCGCCTGCGCCCAAGCGGTCGCAAATTCCGCCTCGCCGGCATCGCCGACGAATGATCCCAAGGAAGCCATCGCTGCGGAAGTGGTGACACTCACTCCTTTCACCGTCACGTCGACTCAGGACCGCGGTTATCAGGCACAGTCGACCTTGGGTGGCAGTCGCCTGAGGACCAATCTCAAGGACGTCGCCGCGCCCACGAGCGCCTTCACCGCAGAATTTCTCAACGACGTCGGCATCACGAACACCGACGATCTCGCGCGCTACATGCTCAGCACCGAATACGACTTCGGGGAGAATTCCGCCCCGGGGCAGAACTTCCTTGCGAGTTCGAGCACGCGATCATTGCGGATGCGCGGCCTCCCGGGCGGCACCGTTGCGGTGAATTTTTTCAAATCGGATTTCCCGGCCGACACGTTCAGCACGGAACGCATCGACCAAGCGCGCGGCCCGAACTCGATCCTGTTCGGCATTGGCTCGCCGGGAGGCCTCATCAATGTGACCAACAAACGGGCGCTGCTGGGCAAAAACGCCGCCTCGGTGGCAGTGCAGGGCCGCTCGGAAGGAGGCCTGCGTGAGGAAGCCGACTACAACCAGGCCATCGGTGACCGGATTTCTCTCCGGGTCACCGCGATGAAAGAGCAGCGCGGCAGTTGGCGAAACTACGAGTTCAGCGACTCGGAACGGGCCTACCTCACCGGGAAATGGCGCGTCAGCCCGAAAACCGAGTTCAATTTCGATCTGGAGAAGGCGGACCTCAACAAGCGGACCGTTCGGTCCATCACGGCGTATGATGCCTACACTCGTTGGGCGGCGGCTGGACGCAATGTCGGCGCCATCAATGCCGCGCAGCAAATTTCGGGGGTCGCAGCCAACAACACGCCCTACCTGGTTTTGGATACGGCGTCGGGAGTCTTGACCAACTGGGTCAACAAAACGCGGAGCACCCTCTGGACGGCGATTGATGGCGAAAATGTTCCCGTCTCCGATTTCAAATTGTTGCCCAAGGAGACCTCGGTCTATGGGCCGGGCTTTGGTCTCGACACGAACTACGCCCGCCTCGGTGCCTACCTGACCCACGCGTTTACCCCCGACCTTAATCTGGAAATCGCCGGAATGCGCACCGACAGTCACACGTTCAACTCGGACTCACAGACGGCCAACACCCGAGCCATCGTCGTCGACACCAACCCGACTCTGCCTTCCGGCGCCGTCAACCCCAACGTCGGCAAAACCTACGTCGAGGGTCTCCCGCAGATCGGATTCGGTGACACCCGGAGCGATTCAGTGCGGACGGTGCTTTCGTACGCGAGAGACTTCGGCCGCTGGGGAAAGCATACGCTGGCCGGGGTGTACCAATACGACTTCACAAAGCTGTCTCAAATTGTGGTCCGCGAACAAATCATCTCCCCGAACGCGCCGACTCTGACCAGTGCGGTCAACAACAACAATCGCATCTTCCGCCGCACCTATGTCGACCTTGCCGGCCCGAGCCGCAGTATCGTGATGGCACCTTACAACCGGCAGGCCTTGGGCACGATCACGGAAACCATCAGCGGCAGAAGTTACACCACCGCGTTGGTGCCTTTCAACGTCAACGGCATCCTCAACAGTTTCGACAGCCAGACGATGATCGGAATGCTGCAAAGCTCCTTCTGGAATAATCGGATCAAAACCATCATGGGCACCAGCCGCGATGATCGCAACGACTACGCCTCCACCTCGGTGTTGATGCCGGTGGCCGGGTTTGCCTCCGGGATACCGACTCCCGTCCGCAGCCAGACGCCCTTTAATACGGTCGCCACCAGCGTTTCCTTCAGCGGCGTGCTGCAAGCCACCGAGTGGCTCGGTCTGACCTATAGCCAAGCCGGCAACAGCGGCCTGCCCAGCTTTGGCGGACGGTTGAACGTCCCCAGTGCGGATGTGGCCGGGTTCTCCCGTCCGCCCACCCCGAAAGGAAAGAGCCAGGATATCGGATTCAAACTGGATCTGTTCAAGAACCGGCTTTTTGTCACCGCGCAGTATTTCCAAACCAGCGCTGAGCGGGATTTTGATTTCGGCAACATTGCGTCGTCGATCAATCCGATCTGGAGCGCCCTGGCGCTGGCCGGAAAAGTTCCGAGCGGCACCGTGCAAAGCGGCACCGGCCGGACCTTCGATAACCGCACCCAGGGCTATGAGGTGGAGCTCACGGCCAACCCCACGGCGCAGTGGCGGGTATTCCTCAATTACAGCCAATCGAAATCCGCCCAAACCAACATCGGGCAGGAAGATTTGGCTTATATCGCCTTTTGGCGCCCGACGTGGGAAGCCAATGCCGCGCTGCCCCTGAGCACCGGCGCCGGCACCATCGCCACGCAGCTGGCGGCGCTCGATGTCCGGACGTTCACCGACTTTACGCTCGCCCAGGGGCGACCGGCGCTCGGACAGATGGAGCACAAGCTGAATTTCGTCTCGAATTACGAATTCGCCCAAGGAGCTCTGAAGGGCATCACCGTCGGCGGCGGCGTGCGCTACACCGGCCGGCCGATCAACGGTTATCGCGCCACCGGCACACCCGGTGCGATCGTGAGCACCGTTTCCGCCGGATCGGAGCAAGTGTTTCTCGACCTCAACGCGGCCTACCGCCGGAAGCTTCAGCTCATGGGTAAATCCGTCGCCTGGTCCTTGCAGACGAACATCAACAACGCACTTAACAATGATGCATTCATCCGGATCAACACCGCCCGGGACGGCGTGCTGACGGCTTATCGGTTCAATCCTCCTTTGGAGTGGATGATCACGACCAAATTCAGTTTCTGATTCAAGTCCCCTGGAGCACGACGCGACCGCGGCCGGCTGCCCGGGGGCTCGGTCAATCTCCCCACCTATGAACCTTCCCCTCGCCATCGGCTCATTCCTTTTCTTCACCGCGTTGGTCGCACTGATTTCGTGGTGGCGTACGCGCCGCGAGGACAACAGCGATGCGCAGACGTACTTTCTGGCGGGCCGGAAGCTGCCGTGGATTCAGGTGGCCGGGGCTTTGCTGCTGACTAACCTTTCGACCGAGCAGCTGATCGGCCTGAACGGCGCCGCGTCGATTCACGGCGCCGTGGTGATGGCGTGGGAAGTCGTGCCGGTGTTCGCGCTCATCGCGATGGCGTGGTATTTTCTGCCGCGCTATTGGTCGGGCAACATCACGACCGTGCCCCAGTTCCTGGAACAGCGCTTCGATGCGACGGCGCGCCGGATCATGGGGATCGTGTTTATCATCACGATCGCGCTGAACATCCTGCCCTTCGTGCTCTACTCCGGCGGGCTGGCGATGAGCACGATCTTCCACGTGCACACCCAGTTGGGGATCTCCGAGGGGGCTTCTTTCCGTCTGATGGCGTGGAGTATCGGAATCATCGGGACCTGCTACGTGCTCTTTGGTGGCATGAAGGCCGTGGCGCTCTCCGACACGCTTTACGGCGCCGGTCTGCTCGTATGCGGTCTGCTCATCCCTGTGCTCGCGCTGTTCAAGCTGGGTGACGGTGACTTTCTCGCCGGTCTGAACCGCTTGCTGCAGCACCAAGCCGCGAAGATCGACCCCATCGGTGGGCCTCGATCGAACGTGCCGTTCGACACGCTCTTCACGGGCATGCTTTTCATCAACCTCTTCTACTGGTGCACCAATCAGATGATCGTGCAGCGCTCATTCGGCGCGAAGAGCTTCGCGGAGGCGCAAAAGGGCATTCTCGCCACCGCCGGCCTCAAGCTGCTTGGACCGTTCTTTCTCGTAATCCCCGGCATCATCGCGGCGGAGATGTTCGGCGCCGCGGCCATCGGCAACGGCGACCTGGCCTATTCGCTGCTGGTCGACGCCGTGCTGCCGCCGTATCTGGTGGGCTTGTTCGCGGCGGTGTTCCTCGGCTCGGTGATCAGCGCTTTCAACGGCGGCCTGCACAGCGTCTCGACCATGTTCAGTATCGATCTCTATCGCGGCTGGCTCCGGCCCGGAGCCTCGGACCATGAAATGGTCCGCGCAGGCAAGTTGTTTTCCGTCGTCGTCGTGTTCGTGGCCATCTTCACCACCAGCCTGCTGGGCAGTTCCTCCGAGGGGATTTTTACGATGATGAAGCAGGTGATGTCCGCCTTCAAGCTGCCCCTGCTCGCCGTGGTCGTCACCGGTATGTTGAGCCGTCGGGTGCCCGCCTGGGCGGCCAATGTGTCGATGATCCTCGGCGTGTTCACGTCGATTTTGCTGAACTGCCTGTGGGGCGTGGGTTTCCTCGGGTTGGGGCGCTTCAACGTTTCCTCGGTGCACCTCCACTGGCTCCATCTCGCCGCCCTCAACACCCTGTTGCTCTGCGGATTCATGTTGGTCGTCGGATGGTTCGCCCCCGCTGCGCCCGCCGCTGCAAGCGCGAAGCGGGACGGCCTGCCCCCCGTCGTCGCCGTGGATCTCACCCCGTGGCGTGGCCTGCGCGTGGCCTCGGTGGTGGTCTCCGTGCTCGCGGTCGCGCTTTATTTTTCCCTGTGGCGTCTCGCCCATTCCGGCTAAGACCGAGGGTCATGAGCAAGCCGACCGCAGCCAAACGTCCTGGCGCCGCACCCGCCAAACCGCGCAACCGCGTGTTGCCGCCCCTGGATCCGAAGGCGTTCTCGCTGGAGGGCTACATGGCAGACGACAAGACGCGCGTATTCAGTTTCAATGGCCGCAAGCTCGTCTCGGTGCTCGGTCGCGAGGACTTTCCGGGTGAACGGATTTTCAAGCTCCCCACCAAAGTCGTGGAGTCGGCCAACCGGCAGGCTCTGACGGCGGCCTTGCTGCCTTGCCGTCTCGGCTATTTTCCCCGGGCCAAGGGGCAAAAAGTTTCCCGGGCCAATGGCGATTGGGCTTTCACGCTGCTCTACTGTCTCGATGGAGCGGGTACGCTCGATCTCAGCCAGGGCCAGCACCGGATCACCCGCGGCACCATCGCGCTCCTGCGGCCATTTGAGTTTCACGCTTACGCCGCCGATCCGAGCGACCCTTGGTCCTACTATTGGATTCATTTCAACGGCACCGTCGCCCAGCAGTATTACGATGTTCTGACCACCGGCGGAAAAAACACCTGCATCGCCGTTCAGTCGGATCTCCGTTTTGTCGCGACCTTCGAAAAAATCCTCGGAATCTACCACGCTGGCCAGGCCTACAAGGATCTCGTGCAGGCCTCCTCGGCAATGCATCAACTGCTCGGCGATCTTTTTGGGCAGGTGTGCCATCGCTCGGCCGTGCAGGAAACAACGGCGACCCGGATCGAGCGCACGCTCACGATGATGCGCAACAACCTCGGCGCGCACGTGAGCATCCATGAGTTGGCGGCCAGCACCGGGATGTCCCATGCGTATTTCACCCAACAGTTCCGCAAGCACACCGGTCAAAGCCCGCGAAGTTTTTTCAACCGCCAAAAGATAGCCAAAGCGTGTGAGTACCTCGCCGAAACCGATACCAAGGTGGAAAGCATCGCTCACCTGGTCGGTTATGAGGACCCCTTTTATTTCTGCCGCCTTTTCAAGCGGATCACGCAACGTACGCCGACCATGTATCGCCAGTCCTTCCGCAAAACCGCCGCCGCCGCCGCCAGACCTAACCCGTGTCAGGAGTGATGCGCCACTCTGGCGAAAATCGCCGCACCCCATGCTCCCGGGGCGGAGAACTCTGCTCACCCCGCTCGGCAGCTCAAGGGCCGTAATCCCCCACCATTTTTCACATGGCTAAACGACAGACCGTTCTCTTCCTCATTGATACCCAAGGCGCCAACTGCGTCGGTTGCTACCGTCCGGACTTGGCGCTGGGCACTCCCAACCTCGACCGACTGGCCGCTGAAGGCGTGCGGTTCGACGGCGCCTACACCTGTGCGCCCGTCTGTGGTCCGGCGCGCTCGGCGCTGTTCACCGGGCTCTATCCCCACAGCAACGGCGTCCTCGGGAACGATATGGCA
>CAJAYO010000521.1 GCA_903948415.1 uncultured Opitutia bacterium
CCCAGCGCTTCAATCGCGGAGGCCATGGTGTTGGCGGTATACATGCCGCCGCAGGAGCCGGGGCCGGGGATGGCGCTGGCCTCGACGTCGCGGAGGCCGGCGTCATCGATCTCGCCTTTGGCGTGTTTGCCGACGGCTTCGAAGACGGAGACGATGTCGAGGGGCTTCTTGTGATCGCAGTCGCTGGGCGTGAAGCCGGGGAGAATGCTGCCGCCGTAGATGAAGACGGCGGGGCGGTTGAGGCGGGCGATGGCCATCAGGCAACCGGGCATGTTTTTGTCGCAGCCACCGATGGCGACGAGGCCGTCGAAGCCCTCGGCGGCGACGGCGGTCTCGATGGAGTCGGCGATGACGTCGCGGGAGACGAGGGAGTAGCGCATGCCCTGCGTGCCCATGCTGATGCCGTCGGTGACGGTGATGGTGTTGAAATAAACGGCTTTGCCGCCGGCGGCGTTGATGCCCTTTTGCGCGTGCTCGCTGAGTTCGCCGAGGTGGACGTTGCAGGGTGTCATGTTGCTGGCGGAGGAGGCGACAGCGATCTGGGGCTTTTTGAAATCCTCGTCGGTGAAACCGACGGCGCGCAGCATGGAGCGGGCGGGGGCGCGGTCATGGCCGTCGACGACGACGGAGGAGTGGGGGCGGAGGGAGTGGGCGGTTTGGCACATGGGAGGAAAGAAGGTGGCGAAGAGCGAAGAGCGGAGAGATGGGAGCGGGCAGCCGAGAAGCGAAGCGTGGACAGCAGAGAGCGTGGCCGCGCGGGGGCAAGGCTGTTTCCGGCGGGGAGGGGCGAAGGGGTGGTTCGTTTTCGTGGTTGCGTGAGGGAATGGGCGGCGCATTCACTGACGCGACTTTACCCGCATGGCGTTCAATCTGAAAAAAGTGCTGAAGGCATTGCTGCTTTCGACCAACCAACCGCTCTCGATCAAGGACGTGCAGGCCGCGTTTACGCGCTTTCACGACCAGGCGCCGGCGGCCACGGTCGCGGAGGCACCGGCGGGCGGCGGGGACGGCGATCGGTCGGTGGCCACGGAGACGGCGGTCAGTGACGGGGGGCCGGCGGCCGCGGGGGCCGAGGCGGGCAGCGACGGGGTCGCGGTGGTCGCGAGCGCACCCGTGGACGAAGGGGCGGAGGTTCCCGTCGAGATCTCGTCGGAGAAGGATCCGGAGCTTTACACGGACGTGCCCTCGCTCGTCACGGCGACGCAGATTCGCGAGGCGATGGCCCAGATCGCCGAGGAGGTGCGCGTGGCGGACGAGGGCTTGCTGCTCATCGAGGGCAATGCGGGCTACCGTCTGATGACGCATCCGCGGTTCGGGCGCTGGTTGCGGATTTTGCGGCAGGAACCGCCGCCGGTGAAGTTGAGCCAGTCGGCGATCGAGACGCTGGCGGTGGTGGCCTATCGCCAGCCGGTGACGCGCAGCGAGATCGAGACGATCCGCGGGGTGTCGGCCGAGGCGGGCCTCAACAAGCTGCTGGAGCGCGAGCTGGTTTATATCACGGGGCGGGCGGACACGCCGGGCCGGCCGATTCAATACGGGACGACGGATCAGTTTTTGGAGTTTATCGGGATCAAGTCGCTCGACGAGATGCCGGCGTCGGACGTGTTGTCGTCGCGGCAGATCGACGAGTGGTTGAAGACGTCGACGACGACGCACAAGCCGAACGACCACGACATGGGGTTGGACGAGGAGGAGCAGCTGCCCCTGGAGAATGTGGTGCCGGTGGTGGTGGCCGAGAGCGGCGAGGCGCCCGCCCCGGCGGTGGCCGACGCCCCGGCGGAGAGCGATGCGCCCGGCGCGGTTTCGCCGCTCGAAGAACCGGCGCCCCGCGCCCCGGTCCCACCCGAAACGCCCGCCCAGCCTTAACATGGACCTCGAGCCTATCCGCAAACAGATCGACCACATCGACCGGCAGCTGGTGGAGATGATCAACCAGCGTCTCGCGCTGGCGGCCGAGATCGGAAAAGTGAAACGCAGCGCGGGCGGGCAGATCTATGTCGCCGAGCGGGAGGATGCGGTGATGCGGAAGGTCACCGGTCAAAACGAGGGGCCGATCAAGAACGAGGCGTTGCGGGCGATTTACCGGGAGATCATGTCGGCGGCGATCGCGTTGGAGAAGCCGCTCGTGATCGCGTATCTGGGGCCCGAGGCGAGCAACACGCACGCGGCGGCGATGAAGAAATTCGGGGCGAGTGTGGACTATCACCCGATGGCGACGGTGAGCGACATTTTCACGGCGGTGGAAAAAAACGAGACCGATTATGCGGTGATTCCGATCGAGAACTCGACGGAAGGCTCGGTGCGCGAGGCGCTCGACAGTTTTGTGGAGAGCGACCTGAAGATCGTCGCGCAGATCTATCTCGAGATCAACCACGCCTTGATTTCGAGCTCCCGGCTGGAGGAGATCACGCGGGTGTATTCGAAGGATCAGGCGCTGGCCCAGTGCCGGCATTGGCTGCAGCGGCACCTGCCGCACGCGCAGCTGGTGGATGCGCCGAGCACGTCGCGCGCGGTGCAGATCGCCAAGAACGAGCCGGGCACGGCGGCGGTGGCGAGCGAGCTGGCGGCGGAGTTTCACGGCGTGCCGGTGGTCGAGCGCAACATCCAGGACAAGGCCGACAACACGACGCGGTTTTTCGTGATCGGAAAGCGCGCGTCGGGTCCGGTGGGCGGCGGGAAGGATCTCACAAGCCTGTTGGTCTCGCTGGGGGACGAGGCGGCCTCGCACTCCGGGGCGCTGCTGAAAATGCTCATGCCGCTGGCGGAGCGCGGCATCAACCTCTCGAAAATCGAGTCGCGCCCGAGCAAGAAGCGGCCGTGGGATTATTATTTCTTCCTCGATGTGACGGGGCATTACGAGGACCCGGCGATGAAAGAGGCGCTCGCGCAGCTGAAGAAATTTTGCCCGCTCGTGAAATGGCTGGGCAGCTATCCGGCGGTGAGCTGAAGGGGCGCCGTGGGGGGAGCGTGCGTCGTGTCCCGGCGTCAGGGACCTCGGCCGCTCAGCACGTAGTAAAGCCCGACGACAATGACGGCGACGGCGGCGAGGGCGCCGAAGAAATAGAGGAAGCAGCCCTGGCGCACGTCGGTCTTCAGCGAGTCGGGTTGGACGCGGTATTTTTCGAGGATGGCGTCGGCGGCGGCAGCGACGGCGGGGTTTTCACCGCGGTCGGTCGCCGGGGCCCGGGCGGCGGCCTGATGCGCGGCGATGGCGGCAGCTTGGGACGCGAGATAGCCGGGCTGGGGCAGAGCGGGGACGGAGCGCGGTGCGGGAGCCACCGCGGGCGTCGTGGTCGCGTCCGCGGCGGAGGCGGCGGCGATTTCGCGGTCGAGCCAGGCGAGTTGCTCCTGAATGAGCGCGCGCTGGCGGAGGAGGTCCTGGAGGCGGTCGGACATGCGAGGCGGAACGGTCAGGCCGGACGGCCGCGGCTAGCAACACACAAAAAAGCGCCGGACTTGGGTCCGGCGCTGAAATGAAGACTGAGCGTGGGCTCAGGCGGTGACGATCGCGACGCGGCGGTGCGGCTTGTCGTATTTGACCGTGCCGTCCTTGAGGGCGAAGAGGGTCCAATCGCGGCCGATACCGACGTTCTTGCCGGCGTGGAGCTTGCTGCCGCGCTGACGGATGATGATCGTGCCCGCGAGGACGGATTCGCCGCCGAAGCGCTTAATGCCGAGCCGTTTTGAGTGACTCTCGCGTCCGTTGACTGATGTGCCCTGACCTTTTTTGTGCGCCATGGTGGGTGGTCCTTTTTAAGCGTTGATGGATTCGATCTTGATGACGGAAAGCTCCTGGCGGTGGCCGCGTTTGCGCTCCATGCCCTTGCGCTTCTTTTTCTTGAACACGATGACCTTATCACCGCGTTTGTTTTCGAGAATTTTGGCGGAAACGGACGCTCCGACGAGGCGGGGGGTGCCGACTTTGTAGCCTTCACCCTCACCGGCCGCGAGCACGTCTTTGATTTCGACGGTCGAGCCTTTTTCGGTGCCGGGATAGCGGTTAACGATAAGGATGTCGCCCTCGGTGACAGTGAACTGCTGCCCTTGGGTTTTGATAGTGGCTTTCATAAATAAAACCGCACAACAAGCGTTTTTACGGAGGCGAACGCAAGGATTATTTGCTCGAAGTTCCGCGAAACTCGCGGGCTAGGCGGCGGGTTCGGGAAACTCGGCGATGCCGGGGTGCGCGGCGTTGGCCGCGGCGGCGGGCAGGGAGGCGACGACGGAGTCCTTCCAGCTCAGGCCGCGATGGAAGCGGGCGTGGAGGATGCCGGCGAGCATGACGTCACCCGAGCCGGTCGCGGAGACCTGGCGGACTTTGGGGGTGAGGATCGTCTCGGGAGGGTGGTGATCGGCGCTCCACCAGAGGGGCGCGGCGCCGTCCGAGACCACCCAGCGCAGGGCCCGAAAGCGGTCGCGCGCCAGCTGGAGCAGTTCGCCGCCGGAGAGTTTTTGCTCGGCGGCGGGAAACAGGGTGACGAATTCGGTGCGGTTGAGGCGGATCAAGGCGGCGGTTTCATTGGCGAACCAGCCGAGGGCCGGTCCGTAGGTATCCACAATCAGCGGTCCGCGCTCGGGCCAGCGGTGAAAGATGGCGCGCAGCGGATCGAAGGCGGGGGACGCCCAGCCCGGGAGGCTGCCGCACACCGCGAGGACGGACCCGGCCGGCTGGGCTTGGAGGAATTCGGCGCAGGCGATGAGGGCGGCGGCATCCGGCGCGTGGTCCGGCCCGAGGAAGGTGGTTTCGGCGAAGCCGCCGCTGCGGACGACGGTGCCGGAGCGGGTGGGCGCGGAGGTGGCAAAGGCCCGGTGGACGAGGCCGCGACGGGTGAGCCAGGCCGCGCATTCGGCGCCGGTGGCCCCGCCGGTGAAGCACAGGGCGGTGTTGGGCGCGCGGAGGCGCGTGAGCATCTTGGAGACATTGATGCCCTTGCCGCCGACTTGGAAACTCTCGGAGCGGGCGCGTTGGGTCTTGCCGGGGGTCCAGGTGTCGAACTCGAGGGTGCGCTCGGCGAGGAGGTTGGCGGTGAGGGTGAAAATATGCGGCGCGGGCGCGGCGGGCGTGATCATGGTCGAGGCGCGGGCTCTTTTTTCTCCGCTTTGAAGAAGATGTAGTTGGTGAGGAAACTCAGGCCGAGGACGCCGCTGAGGGTGCGGATGTTCCGCATGGCGCCGAACACCATGGTGAGCGAGCTCGCCTGCGGTTCGTGGACGCGGCGGAGGAGGACGCAGCCGGCGAGCGCGAGCACGGGTTGGAGGATGAAGCAGACGTGGTAGACGGCGAGGGGCTCGGACCAGCGGGCGAGGGCGTGGGTGAGCAACCAGCCGCCGGTGATCGGGGCGATGGCGGCGACGAGCGACGTGATGGCCAAATTGATACCGATGGCGAGGTTCTTGGCTTCGACGGGGATCAGGCGGAGCAAGATGATGAACTGGCCGAGAATGAAGCCGGCGCTGGTGATGCCGCCCCAGACCCACATGGCGTAGAGCAGGCCGCTGTTGGCCGGGGTGAGGAAGCACCACGCGAAGTTCTGCACCTGCCAGAGGATCAGGGAGACGATCATCACGGATTTGTTGCCGTAACGGTCGAGCAGTTTGCCCCAGGCGGGCAGCGAGAGGGCGCCGCCGAGCTGGGCGAGGGTCGCGAGCACGCCGACGTCGAACGCCGAGAAGTCCAGCTGCTCGAACATGAAGACGTGGTAGAATGGGCCGAAGCAATTGGCGGCGAAGGACCAGGCGGCGCCGAAGGCGATGAAGAGCAGAAACGAGCGCGAGCCGGCGATGACGCGGACCTGGTCGGGCAGCGGGAGGGCGACGGTGACGGCGTGGTGGCGGGCGCGGGTGGGGCTCTGCCACTGCCAGCGCAGCGAGAACACGCGCATGATCACGGCGGCGGCGATGATGAGCTGAAACGCGGGCACGGCGTAGTCCCACTGGGCGAGCGCCCAGCCGGCGATGAGGAGAAACAGGAGGGTGGAGACCTGGAGGGTGCCGTTGCGCCGGCCGAAATATTTGCCGCGCAGCCGGGCGGGGACCCACTCTTGAATCCACGCGTTCCACGAGACGCCGGCGACGGCGGCGAAGCAGCTGGAGAGCAGAAACCAGACGATGAAACACTGGCCGGCGACGGTGGGATTGTCGCGCGGGACCCACGGCAGGAGCAGGCCGGCGGCGGCCCAGGTGACGAGGTGGAGTGAGGCGGCGAGGACGGTGATGGTCTTGGGCGGCTTCCATTTCGCGAGAAACGGGGCGGCGAAGATCTGGAGGAAGTTGCCGAAGAACGGGAGCGCGCAGATCAGGCCGATGGTGGTCTTCGGCAGCGGATAGGCCTTCGCGACGAGCGCGGTCATGAAGACATTGACCGGCAGCGACATCGTCACGAGGGGCATGGCCATGATGCCCTCGGCGGTGCAGAGCCGGAGGGAGCGGAGGAGGTCGGCCTTATGTTGGACGGCGGCGGTGCGCCCGGTGGTTGCGTTCACGATGCGTTTGGGGCGGGATCAAAGCGGCATGGGCCGGATTATTAAAGCGAAAGAACTGCGGGCGAAGAAAACGGTTGCGTTTGCGCGTTGGCTGCTGGGCAAGCAACTCGTGCGCCGACACGCGGACGGGCGCGTCGAGGCGCGGATGATCGTCGAGACCGAGGCGTATGACGGGGAGCGCGACCGGGCGTGTCACGCGCGTGCGGGGCGGACGAAGCGGACGGAGGTCATGTATGCGGCGGGCGGGGTCTGGTATGTCTATCTTTGGAAGTAAATCCTAAAAACAGATGCTAAAATCGCGGCGAATAAAAAAACTCGTTTCGTCATTTTTCCGACGGTTTGGCTCTGCTGCCCACTATTTATTGAGCAGAAGAGTTCAGTAGGTTGCGCCAACGATTTTTCGGTCAGTCAGAAAAGCCCAGACGCGCAACCTCTGGGCTTTTTCACGCACGCGCACCGATCAGCGCGTGAGTGCCGAAAAACCAATCGCGTGATTGGTCCAACAGCATTTCACGCAAACAAATCAAAGAATGAAATAAATATGACTATTGTAACCGAAAAACTAAGACGAAAATTGTCTCTCAAGACGCTCCCAGAGTTCGCATTGCTCACCGAGCATTATCCCAAAAATGATTGGCTCATCATTGGCACTCTCACTCATGCCA
>CAJAYO010000522.1 GCA_903948415.1 uncultured Opitutia bacterium
ACGGCCGTCTTCGCCGACACCGACCTGCTGGCCACCCTGCCGCCGCGCGAGTTCGCCGCGGGCATGGCTGAAGTCATCAAGCACGGCATCATCGCCGACGCCGATCTCTTTGGTCTCCTTGAGCAGAACTCGCCGCTCGCCTGGAATCATCCGCTTCTGCCGCGCGTGATCCGCCGCTGCGTCGAGATTAAGGCCGCCGTCGTCGCCGGCGACGAGCGCGAGACCAGCGCTCAAGGCGGCCGCGCCTTGCTCAACCTCGGACACACCTTCGGTCACGCCATCGAGGCGACCGCAGGCTACGGCACGTATCTGCACGGCGAAGCCGTCGCGATCGGTCTCGTGATGGCCGCCCGCCTTTCGGCCGAGTTGAAACACTGCACCGCCGCCCAGGCCGAACAGGTCGAGGCCGTGCTGAAGTCGCATGCTTTGCCCACCGCGCTAAGGGCGCCGCTCCCCCTCGATCCCATGCTCGCCGCGATGCGTCGCGACAAGAAGGTCCGAGGCGGCAAGCTACGCTTCGTCTTGCAGGACGGCATCGGCGCGGCCAGCACCTCGGATTCCGTGCCGGAAGAGGCCGCAATTCGCGCCCTCCTCGCCGGCGGCGCCGTCCGCTGAGCCCGTCCGCTTGACCCGGCCCGTCAGAACCTGTTGGATACGTCATGCCCCGCCTCCTCTGCGTCTGCCTGCTGACGGCCTCCGTCATCCTGCGTGCCGCTGAGACCCCTGTACCCGGCAAGACCTATTTCGGTCGTAATCAGTACATCGAGTATATCGCCGGCAGCCTGCCCTTCGTACTGTCGGCTGCACATGGCGGACGTGATAAGCCTGAGGAGCTTCCGGACCGCGCGAAAGGCACCTTCGCTTTTGACACCAACACGCAGGAACTCGCTCGCGCCATCGACGACGAATTCGTCGCGCGCACTGGCCAGCACCCGCATGTGGTCATCTGCAAGGTCAATCGCCGTAAGATCGACTGCAATCGTGAGATCGTCGAAGGTGCGGCCGGCCATCCGCTGACCGAACAGACCTGGAAAGATTTCCAAGGTTTCATCCAGACCGCACAGAAGGCCGTCGTCGCGAAACATGGCAAGGGCTTCTACATCGATCTACACGGGCACGGGCACGCCGATGCGCGCCTCGAGCTGGGGTATGCGCACGACCGCCAAGAGCTCGGCCTGCCGGACGCCGAACTCGCCAAGCCGGAGTTCATCAAGAAAGGCACGCTGCAATTGTTCGCGCTGAAGAACCCGGCTGCCTACCCCGCGCTCCTCCACGGCCCGAAAAGTTTCGGCGCGCTGATGGAGCAGGCCGGATTCCCATCCACGCCGAGCCTCGGCAAGCCCGTCCCCGGCGAACCTTACTTCAATGGCGGCTACAACGTCCGCACCCACACCGCACCCGGCACCGGCTTCGCGGGGTTGCAGATCGAGAGCCACTCCAAGGGCGTGCGCGACACCGACGCCAGCCGACGTAAGTTCGCGGCGGCGCTCGTCGAGCAGTTGGCGGCCTACCTCGACGCGCAGATGGGCCTCAAG
>CAJAYO010000523.1 GCA_903948415.1 uncultured Opitutia bacterium
GGGCCGTGCGCTCCGCGCGCGGCTCAACGAGTCACGCCACGACCTGCGATCCGCCGCCCGCGGAGCGGCCGGCCCACCTCGGGCGGTGTTTGCCGGAAAGTGAGATGCGCTCGGCGCGGAGGCGGCGGCGCCTTCGGGCCGTCACCACGCCGGCGAACTTGGCCTTGGGCGCCGGGGTCGCCGCGATTTTTGGCGGGATCCGGTTGAGTTTCGCCCGCACTCACGGGGCGGGGGCGGGTTCGACGCGCCAAGGGCGCGTCCGGAGTGGGCCGCTCTTCGGGACCGTTGCGCGGTCGGTGGTCGCCGGGCCCAGGACGACGCGCAGGGAGCCCGGCCTGGGCGATCCACGAATTCGGGCCGACCGGCTGATCCCCGCGGGCGGCATCGCCCCCGGCAAAAAAAGTCCGGCGAAGGAAAGCGACCGGTGGTCGGGGAGAATCCGGGCCCCGTCGCCGTCGATCGCTGGAGTCGTGCGGTGGCCGGGCTCGACGGGGCGGATTTCCCGCCAAAGGCGGCGCGAGACCGGGGCGTGATCGACGCGCAAACGGTTCACGGTCGCGGGTGGGCGGAGCCCGGCGAGGGCCGGTCGCCGGCGCCTTGGGCGGGAACGGAAGCGCCCTCGGCGATTTTCATCCTCGTCAAACGGCGGGCAGTCGCGGATAACCCCCGCCCCTATGAACCCTGTTCTCAAGCTCTTGATCGAAGGCAGCAGCCTCACGACCGGCCAAATGGCCCAAGTCGCGGGATTGACTGAGGCCGAGGTTAATCAGCACCTGGAACAGTTGAAGAAGGACAAAATCTTCCTCGGCTGGCGTCCGGTGCTCGATCTTTCCCACGAGGCCGCCGCCGCTGCCGCCGTGCGGGCGGTGATCGAGGTCAAGGTGACGCCGGAGCGCGGGGGCGGCTTCAACCGTTTTGCCGAGCGCATCGCCCGGTTCGACGAGGTCGAGTCCTGTTACCTGATGTCGGGCGGCTACGACCTCCTCGTGTTTGTCAAAGGCGCCTCGCTGCAAAAAGTCGCCTCCTTTGTGTCGGAGAAGCTCTCGACCATCGAGGGGGTGCAGGCCACGTCCACCCATTTCATGCTGCGCTGCTACAAGGAGCAGGGTTTCCTGCTCGACGGCGGCGAAGCGCAAAGCTCCCGGCTCAACGTCGCGCCCTAAACGCGGACTCCCCTATCATGAGCAACAGCACCGACCCAAAACGGTGGGTGGCGGGCCACGTGGCCTCGCTGCCCAAGAGCGGTATCCGCGATTTCTTCGAACTCGTCGCCAAAATGAAGGGCCAGGACGTGATCTCGCTCGGCGTGGGCGAGCCGGACTTCGTCACCCCCTGGCACATCCGCGAGTCCGCGATCTTCGCGCTGGAGCGCGGCAAGACCTACTACACCTCCAATCTCGGGATGATCGAGCTGCGCCGGGCCATCGCGACCTACGTCGAGGAGCACTTCGCCGTCAGCTACCGGCCCGACGACCAGATTATCGTCACGGTGGGCGTCAGTGAGGCGCTCGACCTCGCCCTGCGCGCCTTCTGCAATCCCGGCGACAAGGTGATGTTTCACCAACCGTGCTACGTGTCCTACTCGCCGAGCGTCACGCTCGTGCACGGGGAGGCGATCGCCGTGCCGACCTACGCGAAGGACAACTTCGCGCTGACCGCCGAAGCCCTGCGGGCCGCGTGGCAACCGGGCGCAAAGATTTTGATGCTCAATCTCCCGTGCAATCCCACGGGCGGCACGTGCGATCGCACGCAGCTGGAGCAAATCGCCGCGTTTTGCCGCGAAAAAGACCTGCTCGTGATGAGCGACGAGATCTACTCGGAGCTCACGTTCGAGGGCACGCACACGAGCATTGCGAGCCTGCCGGGCATGGCGGAGCGCACGATTTTCCTCCACGGCTTCTCGAAGGCGTTTGCCATGACCGGCTGGCGCATCGGTTACGCCTGCGGCCCGGCGCCCCTGATCGATGCGATGATGAAGGTGCACCAATACACGATGCTGTGCGCCTCGATCATCGCCCAGGAAGCCGCCCTCGAAGCCCTGAAACACGGCTGGGACAGCGTGCTCAAGATGCGCGAGCAGTATCACCGCCGCCGCGATCTGATCGTGCGCCGCTTCAACGAAATCGGCCTCGTCTGTCACTCGCCGCGCGGGTCCTTTTACGCGTTCCCCAGCGTCAAGGCCACCGGGCTCACCGAGAAGGAATTCGCGACCGGCCTGCTCACCACGCAAAAAGTGGCCGTTGTCCCCGGCAGCGCCTTTGGCGAAAACGGCATCGGCCATGTCCGCGCCTGTTTCGCGACCGCCTACGACCAAATCATCGAAGCATGCGACCGCACCGAGCGGTTCGTGCAGTCGGTCAAAAAGTAAAATCAGCCTGTGACGCCGGGAGGGGTCGGAGGGAATGTGCTTCTCTTCCCGGCCTTCCCGGCGTTTCTATTCCACCACTATGTCACGCACTGTCGCCATCGTCGGCCGACCCAATGTCGGCAAGAGCCGCCTCTTCAACCGGCTCGCCAAGCGACGCATCTCCATCGTCCACGACCAGCCGGGTGTCACCCGGGACGTCATCTCCGCCGAGATTCGCGACGGCGATTACACGCTGCTCGACACGGGCGGCATCGGTTACAAGGGCATCGATACGCCCGCCGCCCTCACGGCCGCGTCCGAGCAACAGGTGGATTTCGCCATGGCGACCGCCTCGCTGATTCTTTTCGTGATCGACGGGCTCTCCGGCCTGTCGTCGCTCGACGAGAAGATCGCGGCCATGCTGCGCAAGAGTAAGAAGAAGGTGCGCCTCGTGATCAACAAGGCCGACTTCGACGACGACAAGATCCAGCTGTCCGAAGCGTATCGCCTCGGGCTGGGCGAACCGCTCCGCGTCTCGGCCGAACACGGCCGCGGCGAGGGTGAACTGCGCGACGCGATCATCGACGCGCTGGGCCCGGTCGAGGTCGAGGGCGACGCCGTCCGCGATCCGTCGCAGGCACTGACGGTCTGCTTCATCGGGCGGCCGAATGTCGGCAAATCCTCGCTGAGCAACAATCTCCTCAAGAGCGACCGCCTGATCGTGAGTCCGGTGCCCGGCACGACGCGCGACTCGGTGGAACTCGGGTTCGAGTTCGAGGGCCGCGACGGCAAAAAATACCCGTTCCGCCTGATCGACACGGCCGGCATCAAGGCCGCCACGAAGCTCGCGTCGCCGGTCGAATATTTTTCCCGCCTGCGTTCGCTCGACGCCATCAAGAACACCGACGTCGTCTTCCTCGTGCTCGACGCGATGGACGGTGTGACGCAGCAGGACAAGGCCATCGCCGGCGAGGCGATCAAGGAAAAGAAACCCATCGTCGTGGTGGTCAACAAATGGGACCTCGTGAAGGACGCCTTCAAGCGGCAGGGCGGTTTCGCTCCCTACAAGAGCGAGCGCGACTACCGCGAGAAATACGAGAAGGCCCTGTTCGAGAAACTCTATTTCACGCCCGGTTCGCCGCTGATCTACGTCTCGGCCCTCAGCGGCTACGAGGTGGACCGCATGCTCAACGCCGCGGTGAAGCTCAACCGCATGCTCGATACGAAGATTTCGACGGCGAAGCTCAACAAGGTGATCGGTTACCTCTCCGAGCGTACGCCGCCCCCGGCGGTCGGCGGCAAACGCTTCCGCGTCTACTACGTGACGCAAACGGGCACGCGGCCCTTCCGGATGAAACTGTTCTGCAACCGCGAGGAAAAGCTCACGGAGCAATACCGCCGATATCTCGAGGCCGGGTTGGTCGCGGAGTTCGATCTCGCGGGCTGCCCGATTTATTTCGATCTGGTCGGCAAGGAAAAGCACGACCCCGGCATGTCGTTCTCGGCGATCCGCGAGGCGCAGGAACGCGCGCGCAACGTCCCGCACACCCCGAAGTGGAAGGCGAGCGAAGCGAGCGGGGATGACGCGAAGCATGAAACTCTCGAAGACTGAGTATCAGGGCGGGGACGCCCTCCGGCTCTCGACCGGCGCGCTCGAACTCGTCGTCACCACCTCCGTCGGCCCGCGCGTCGTCGAACTTCGCTCGACGGCGGGCGCCGCCGGCAACCTGTTCATCCAATTCCCGGCGGACGAGCCCCGCACGCACGGATTGAACGTCCGCGGCGGGCACCGCCTCTGGCACTCGCCGGAGGACAGCGCACGCACTTACCAGCCGGATGACGAGCCGGTCGCCGTGAAACCGGTGCGGAACGGCGTCGCGCTCGCGCAACCGACGGAGCCGAAGACCGGCATGCAGAAGGCGATGAAGCTCGAAATCGTCAACGAGCGCACGGTGCGCGTCACGCATGCGTTGACGAACCACGGGCTGTGGCCGGTGGAGACCGGGGCGTGGGCGTTGACGATGTTTCGCGCCGGCGGCTACGGGGTGCTGCCGTTGTTGCCGAAAGGCAGCCATGCCGAGGGCGATTTGCTGCCGGGCTATGCGCTGGTGCCGTGGAGCTACACCGACCTTTCGCTGCCCGTGTGGGATTTTCACCGCGACTTCATCGGCCTCGACGTGGCGAAGGCGCGGACCGCGCAAAAACTCGGCATCACGCGTTATCCCGGCTGGTCCGCGTACTGGCTGCAGGGCACGACGTTCGTCAAGTATGCCCCGGTGACCGCGGGTGCGGCGTATCCGGATGGCGGTTGCGCCTTCGAGACGTTTACCAACGGCGGGATGATTGAATTCGAGACGCTCGGCCCGATCGTGAAACTCGCTCCGGGGCAGAGTGTGCTGCATGTCGAGCACTGGGGCGTGTTCGACGGACTGGCGAAACCGGACACCGACGCCGCGTTTGCCACGTCGCTCGCGCCGGCCGTGAAATCGTGGTTGGCGAAACTGAAGTGACCCCGCTGAAACTGGTTTTTCTCGGATCCGATCCGATCGCCCTGCCGGTGCTCGATTGGCTGGCCGGCGAGGGGAGGACCGTCGCCACGATCATCGCGGTCTTCACCCAGCCCGACCGGCCGGTCGGCCGCGGCCAGAAAATCACGGCCAACGCGATCAAGGCGTGGGCGCTGGCGCGCGGGGTGCCCGTGTTTCAGCCCGAGAAACTGACCGACGACGTGCGGGTGGAATTTGCGGCGCTCGGCTCCGAGGTCGCGCTCGTGATGGCCTACGGCCATATCCTGCGGGACGCGTTCATCGCCACGCCGCGGCTCGGCACGCTCAATCTCCACACGTCCCTGCTGCCGAAATATCGCGGGGCCTCGCCGATCCAGACGGCCATCGCCAGCGGCGAACGCGAAACCGGGGTCAGCCTGATGCGCATCGTGCGAAAACTCGACGCCGGACCGGTCGCCGACGTCGAACGCGTGGGCATCACGACGCTGGATACCGCGCTCGACGTCGAGGCCAAGCTCGCCGCCGCCAGCGTGCCGCTGGTCGCGCGGGCCTTGCCCCGACTGCGGGACGGCTCGCTCCTCTTTGGGCCGCAGGACGAGGGCGCGGTGAGCCACTGCCGCAAGCTGGCGAAAGAGGATGGCGTCCTGGATTTTTCCGCACCGGCCACCGCGCTGGCCGCACGGATCAACGGCCTGTTTCCCTGGCCGGCGTGCAGCGTCGAGATCGCCGGGCAACCGGTGAAATGTGGCCTCGCCGATACCGTCACCGCGGTTCCGGGCGGCGGCGTCCCCGGGACCGTGCTGGGCGCGGACGCCGACGGGCTTTGGATCGCGACGGGCGACGGCGTCTTGCGCGTGCGTCGGTTGCAACGCCCCGGCGGGCGCATGTTGGCGGCGGCGGAATTTCTGCGCGGGTGCCCCGTGAGCGTCGGCACGGCGCTCGGGTCGCGCCCGATGCCCGCGCTCGTCACCTGACCGCCCCCGTGCCGGTCGACGCGCCGGCGGGGTTTGTCCTGGGCTGATCTGCGTCCGCGCTTCGGCGGGGACGTCGAGTTGGCGGACGGGCAGACAGAGTGAGCCTCACAACGCGGCCGTCGCTCCGGGGCGTGAGCCCTGCACCGCCAGGGGATCATCGCGCATCTCGCCGGTGCGGAGAGGGCGGGGGGCGTGACGGCCAAGGCACGGCGCCCGCTGCGCTCCCGGGTATTTGCACCGAGGCGGATCCGGGCCACGGAGGGGTCGCCCGTGACTTCGAAGTTACTTGCGGCGAGGCCCGGCCGCGCCCTCCTCCGAATCAGCGGCCAGCCCGAGGCCTTCCGCGCGGAGCCCAGCGAAGGGCGGCTTCGGCGCCGGTCAACCCGGCAACCGATCGGCCCGGATCGCCGGGACCTCTCTTCACTTGTTTTTGGGAAAGGTTTCCCCAAGCTGCGCGGCCATGTTGTTTCGTTTGATCGTAGGCTGCGCGCTCGCTGCGACGGCATCCGCCCAGATTCCCTCTCCCCAGGTGGAGCTGGCGAACCTGCGCGAGGATGTGCGCGGCCTCGTGCAACGCGTCGGCGATCTCGCCCTGCGCCTCGAGCAATTGGAACGGGAGAACGGGGATCTGCGGCGCAAATCCGCCGACGGGGCCCGTGCATTTGCGACGGTGGCCCAGCTCAACGAGGCGGTCGCGGATCTGAACCGCACGCTCAAGTCCTCGGTCGCCGCGTCGCAAAACGACACGCTGCGGATCGTCAGCACCCAGTTGGAAAAACTGGGCCGGCAGACGAATGCGGCGCTCGATGCGCTGGCGAAAACCCCGACCGTGCGGCCGATCACGCCGCCGCCGGCCACGGAGGATGAGCGCGCGAAAGAGGCGGGCAGCTACACGGTGCAAAAGGGCGATACGCTCGCCCTCATCGCCAAAAAGACCGGCGCGAAGCAGCCGGATATCATCGCCGCCAACCGAATTTCCGATCCCTCGCTGATCAAGGTTGGCCAGACCCTGATCATTCCGGGCGGCAAATAACTCATGTCTGCAGCACCCAAATCCCGTCTCGGTCGCGGCCTGGGCGGTCTCATCGCCGCCGCCAAGCCCGCCGCGTCGCCCCCTGATTCCGCCTCGGCCACGCCCGCTTCGGCCCCGCCCGCCCCGGCGCCGGCCGCCGCGCCCGCCACCGGCGCACCCGGCTACCAGGAAATCGCCGTGCACCTGATCGAGCCGAGCCCGTATCAGGCCCGCCGCGAGATTCCCGCGGATCAGCTCAGCGAACTCGCCGAAAGCATCCGCTCCGAGGGGCTGCTCCAGCCGATCGTCGTGCGCAAACAGGGCGAAAAATTCCAGCTCATCGCCGGCGAACGCCGCTGGCGCGCGTTTCAGCAGCTCAAGATCAAGGCCATCCCCGCGCGCATCGTCGAAGCCAGCAACGCCTCGTCCGCCGCCCTCGGCCTGATCGAGAATTTGCAGCGCGAAGGCCTCAACGCCATCGAGGAGGCCCATGGCTACGCCAGCCTCATCCGCGATTTCGACCTGACCCAGGAGACCGCGGCCGAACGCGTCGGCAAAGGCCGCGCCAGCGTGGCCAATTCGCTGCGGCTCCTCTCGCTCGACATCGAACTGCAGGGCTTCGTCGCCAAAAATCTGCTCAGCGTTGGCCACGCCAAAGTGCTCCTCGGGGTCGAGGACACCGCCCACCGTTCGCTGATCGCCCGCCGCGTCATCGAGGAGGGCTTGAGCGTGCGGAGCACGGAGAAGCTCACCCAGTCGGCCAAGTCCACGGACGGCACGCCGACGGCGAAGCCGACGAAACGGGGGCTGACGCCGAAGGATGCGGCGACCGTTTCGGGGATTGAAAAGAAGCTGACCTCCCACCTCGGGGCGCGGGTGGCGGTGCTGCATTCGCCGAAGAAAGGGCGCATCGTCATCGAATACCGCGGCAACGAGGACCTGCAGCGCCTGCTCGAAAAGCTCGGCGTCGAGGCCTGAGCGATTCGTCAACGACCCTCTGAGAGGGCCATTGACAAACGCCGTGTGCGTCTGCTTTTTTCACCCTTTCACATGAGCATCGTCCTCGGAATTCTTACCTTCGTCCTCATCCTCGTTTCGCTGTTTATCGTGCTGGTCGTCTTGGCGCAGAAGTCCAAAGACGGCGGCATGGGTGCGGCTCTTGGCGGCGGAGCCGCGGAAGCGGCCTTCGGCGCCGAAACGGGCAACGTGCTGAGCAAGTCGACCATCTACGCCGCCGTGCTCTTCTTCGTGCTGGCCTTCGCGCTCTATCTGGGCCGCATCTACGAGAGCAAGCACGCCTCGGCCGCGGCCGGCAGCGCGCTTCCGACCATCGCCGCCCCGGCGACGCCCGTGTCCGCCCCGGCGGCCACCGCCACGTCCGCCCCCGGTGCCGCGGCGCTGCCGACGACGCCGGCCCCGGCCGCTCCGACGCCCGCGCCCGAGCCGGCGAAGAAGCCCTGATCCGCTCATGGCGAGATGGGATAAATTTGCGCCCGCCCTCACCCGGCGGGCGTTTTTCATTGTGGGGGCGCTGACGCTCCCGGCCTCGGCGGCGGTGCCGTTGAGCGCGCCCCCCGAACTGGCCCAGGTGGGCTTGCCGGATGCGGCGGAAATCGCCCGCATTCTCGTGCAGTTTCGCCAGACCGGCATCGCCGGGGATTATTTTCTGGAGTTCGACCTGCGCACCTTGCCGCGCCGCGGCGAAGAGCAATCGTTTCAGGGGAAAATGTGGGGCAGCCGGAATGTCGAGGGCGCGATCACGCGCGTCGTGCTGGCGGAGGGCGCAGACCGTGAGCAGCGGCTGCTGGTGCAAAACGGCGGGGCGGCCGCCGTCTGGCGCCGCGAAGGTCAACAGCCGGTCGCCCTGGACGCGGCGGCGTTGTTCTCGCCGGTGGTGCCCGGGGTGAATCTCACGGCGTTCGACCTGCAGATGCCGTTTCTCTACTGGCCCGGCGTGACGCTGGAAAAAATCACCCGCATGCGCGGCCGTCCGGCGCATGTCTTCGTCTTTCGCCCGCCGGCGGCGTTTGCGGCGAAAAATCCCCGGGTCGGGGCGGTGCGGGCGTATCTGGATACCCAATATAATGCGCCGACCCAAATCGAGACCATCGACCCCGACGGACGCGTGGCGAAAACGCTGTCGCTGCTCGACCTGAAAAAAGTCGGCGAACAGTGGATTCCCAAATCGTTTGAAGTGCGCGACGAAGTGACCCGTGACAAAACCCGCCTGACGGTCAGTGCGGCCGCGCTCAACCTCGCTCTGCCGTCCGGCCTCTTCACCCCCGCCGGGCTGATGGACGAGGTGCGGCCGCCCGCCGCCGAGCGGATCGTCACCCTTGCCCCATGAGTCGCACCGCACCCACCACGGCCGTTGTTTTCGATCTGGACGGGACGCTCGTCGACAGCCTGCCGCTCGTGCTGCAGGCGATCACCCATGCCATCGAGCCGTTCGGCCCCGTGCGTCCCACGATGGAAATCTTCGCGCGGCTCGGGGGGCCGCCGGAACGCTTCATGCCCGGGTTGCTCAACGATCCGCGCGACACGCCGGCCGCCCTCGCCCGCATGGAGCGCTTTCACCGCGAGAACCACCAGATGATCCGTCCGTTCGGCGGGGTCGGCGTGGTCCTGGAAAAACTCCGGACCCGCGGGATCGCGCTCGGCATCTGGACCGGCCGCGACCGGGAAACCACCGACTGGCTCATGCACCATCATGGGCTCACGCCGTATTTTTCGACGGTGGTTTGCGGCGATGACTTGCCGAGCCACAAGCCCGATCCCGCGGGGTTGAGCGAAATTCTGGTCCGCCTTGGGGTGTCCCCCGGCGAGACCCTCTACGTCGGCGATGCCGACGTCGACGTGCTCGGCGGTGTGGCGTGTCAGGTCGACACTTTGCTCATCCGCCACAGCCGGGAAGTCGACGCGGATATCCGGGCAAAATCGTGGCGGACGGTGGACTCCCCGGTGGAAGCCTACGAAGTTGTCCTGGCCTGCGTCGGGTAGGGGCTGGCGGCAGGCCGCGAAAAAAAGCCGAGGTTGGGCAAAAAAATCTCACTTTTAGTTTGCCCGGAAGGCCCGAACGGTGCTCTCTCGCGAATCCCGGCGGCTGTTCCGTCGGTTCCCCGCAATGGCCAAGAAAACTCGCAAATCCTCCGCCCCGCTCACCTTCGATCTGCCGGTATCGCTGATCGCGAAAATTGAAACCTGCCGCCGTGGGCATGCGTTTAAGACGGCCAGTGAGGTCGTCCGCCTCGCGCTCGGCACGTTCGATTTCGAAAGCTGCGAGCCCGCGCGCGATCCCCACAAACAAATTTCGGTGCGCGTGACGCCCGAGCAGCGCGCCACGCTGAAGCGGTTCTCCCGCCAGAAGGACGCCAGTGTCGGCGAACTCCTCCGCCTCGCGCTGGAGAGCCTGCCGACGAAGCCGGGCAAAGCGGCCAAGAAATAATCAGCGAGCCGGGCCTGCGCCCCGTGCTTCCGATCGCGGCGGTCCTTGACCGCCGCTTTTTTGTGGCCCGTTGGCCCGCCCCATGACGGGGGCTTGCTTTTCCCGGGGCTCGACCCTTTGGTTTTCCGAATTCGTCCATGAGCAACCCTCCCGCGCCACTCTCCACTTGGGCCCGTAACGTTTCGCCGTCGCCGACTCTCGCGGTCGACGCCAAGGCCAAGGCCCTGCAAGCTGCCGGTGAAGATGTCTGTGGTTTCGCCGCCGGCGAGCCCGACTTCGACACCCCCGACCACATCAAGGAAGCGTGCATCGCCGCGCTCCGCGGTGGCAAAACCAAATACGCCCCGACGCCCGGCATCGAGCCGCTGCGCCAGGCGATCGCCGACCGCTACCTCGCGGAATACGGCCTGAAGGCCGCGCCGTCGCAGGTCATCGTGTCACCGGGCGGCAAATACAGCTGCTACCTCGGCGTGCTGGCGACCTGCTCGCCCGGCGACGAGGTCATCATTCCCGCGCCGTTCTGGGTCAGCTATCCGGAGATGGTGAAGCTGGCCGGGGCCACGCCGAAGTTTGTCCTCGCCGACGACACGACGGGTTTCCGCCTTACCCCGGCGATGGTCGAGGCCGCCATCACCCCGCGGACCAAACTCCTCATTCTCAATTCGCCGTCGAACCCGACCGGCGCCGTCTACTCCCGCCAGGAACTCGAGGCCATCGTCGCTGTCGCGATGAAGCACAACCTCTACATTCTCTCCGACGAAATGTATGAGCACCTCGTGTATGACGACGCGAAGCCGACGTGCATCGCGACGTTCAGCAAAGAGGTCGAGGCCCGCACGATCACGGTCGCCGGTTTTTCGAAGACCTACGCGATGACCGGATGGCGCATCGGCACCACGCTGGCGCCGGCGCCCATTGCCAAGGCCATGGCGGAGCTGCAAAGCCAGATGTCGTCCAACGTCACGACGTTCGCCCAATACGGCGCGCTCGCGGCGCTGAAGGAGAAGGAAAAGACCCAGGTGGCGCTCAAAGCCATGCTGGTTGCCTTCGACCGCCGGCGGAAGCTGCTGCATGCCGGGCTCAACCAGATTCCGGGCATCACGTGTCTCCTCGCCGAGGGGGCGTTCTACCTTTTCCCGAATATTTCGAGCTTCGGCCTGACGGACCTCGACTTCTGTAACCGTCTTCTGGACACGGAAAAAGTGGCGGCCGTCCCGGGCAGCGCCTTCGGCGCCGAGGGCTACCTCCGTCTCAGCTACGCGACCAGCGACGAGGTCATCCTCAAGGGCCTCACCCGCCTGACGCGGTTTTGCGCGTCGCTGAAAAAGTAACGTCGCCGTTCCGTCTCCCGTCGGGGCCAGCCGCAAAGACCTTCCCGGTCTTTGCGGTTTTTTGTGCCCGGAACCGTCCGGGCCGACGAAGCCCTACCGGGCCGTCGTGCTGGATTTCACTTTGCCATAGGCGTCCTGCGTGCTCACCCACGCCCGGCCGACCTTGGCTTTTTCCTGATCCCAGAGGTCGCGGCCCGCCTTGCCCGCGGCGGCGCCGACGGACGTCAGGTAGGAGCGGGCAGACTCCATTTCCTTCATCGCAAAATCCCATTCCCGGGTGTCGTTCAGTCCGGTCAGTGCGGCGCGTTGGGCGACGAGTTCTCGGACCTGTGCGGCCACCGTGGACTCAAGTCCGGCGACCCCCGCGAAAAAACGGGCGCGCCGGTCGTAAGGGATGCCCTGCAGGTCGGCCCAGGGGATCGGCGTGATCACCGCTGGCGCCGGGGGGAGGGACGGGGGGGATGCGGGCGCGGGCCGGGTCGGTGCGGCCGGGGGCGCCGGCGCTCCCTCGGCTTGAGGCGGCGGAGTCGGGGGGCGCGTTTCACTTCGGGCGCAACCGCTGAGCGCGAGCGCCGCAAGGGCTAAGGCGGCTCGGCCGGTCGGCGAAAAAGAGGGGGCGTGCATCGGGTGGGTGGTCGATCGGGAAAGAGCGGGAGGGAACCGGCATCCCGCGGGCGGGGCCCGGGGGCGTCGGTTCGTTGATGGGTTCGGGCCCGTGCCTAGTCGTCGATCGCGAATCCGATCTTGATGGTCACCTGCCAGTGCTGGACCTTGCCCTTGTCGATGTTGCCGCGGGTTTCCATGACTTGGAACCAACAGAGCCGCTTGACCGTTTTGTGCGCGCGCTGGAGGGCGTTCGCCACGGCATCCTCGATCGTCGAGGGGGAGGTTCCGGTGAGTTCGATATGTTTGTAGATGTGGTTTTTCATTTTTGAGGACGCGTTTGACGCCGGTTGGAGATCGCCGGGCGGCCGAGATTACGCGCGCCGCCCGGCCGGAGCTATGGGGCGAAAGCCTACCGGGACGTTGCGGGACCGGGGCCCGCCCGACCCGGGGCGGGTCGGGGTGGCTTCGTGTGCGCACTTCACCCCATGGCGGGACGGGGATCGGTCGGCTAGGGTCGGGGGATGAAATCAACCCCTCAGCAGCTCACCCTCTTTCTGCTCGTCGCCGCGTTGCTCGTGCTGGTGGCGTCCGCGTGCCAAACCAGCCGGGGTTTTGGCCAGGACGTCGAGAAACTCGGGGAGAAAATTCAGGAAAAGTCGAAGTGACCTCCGGGGCGGCCCGGTGTTGCGGCGCTTCTCCTCCCTTTCGCGTCCGTGCGCGGGGCGCCCAGCAAAACGCCGGACCCCATGGTCCGGCGTTTCCCACTTACCACTGACTTGTCCCAACTTTGACGACCCAAGATAGCGCGAAGCTCCGCGCGTCGCTCATCATCTGCTGGGAAAAATTGCGCATCGATTGCGCATCGTGCGAAAGGGCGGATCCGGGGCAGGCCAACACCCCATAGCGGCAGGCGGCCACTCGTTCTACACTGGGGGCCGAACCAGTGGGCTCTCCCTTCCGGAAAGCCCCGATGCGTGCGGTGGCGGCCGGCGCGTTCGGTCTTATCCGTCACCACAGAAAAACTACCATGTCGCTTGGAACCATTCTCCTGATTGTACTCATCCTTCTCCTGCTCGGTGCGCTGCCCAGTTGGCCGCACAGCCGCAGTTGGGGCTACTATCCCAGCAGCGGTCTGGGGCTGGTCCTCATCATCCTCATCGTGCTGATGCTCACGAACCGAGTCTGAACCTTGGTCAATTGGCCTCGTTATGGCCCACCTCTTTCTCGCTCTCTTCCTGATTGTATTCGGCCTCTCGATCCCGCTGTGGGTCACCGGTCTGCTCGCGCTGCTGGCCGGCGTGATCCTTGTGCTGGAGCGCTTCGTTCTCCGGGTGGACCGGAAATGACCGTGGCAACCCCGCCCCCTGCCATGCCCGCTCTCTTTCCCGCGTGGGCCCGGCGCACCGTCCTGTTCCTTTCCGCGGCGGTGGGCCTGTCCGCCCAAGAGCTCACGCTGTTGGGCGGCGTGATGAACTCGGCCCGGACAGAATCGTCGAGTTACAGTTGGCAGGTCGACTACCGCCAGAATTTTCACCGGAACTTCGCCGCGTCGATCGCCTACCTCAACGAGGGGCATGTGACCGGCCACCATCGCGACGGGACGGCGTGGCAGGCGTGGGGGCGTCTGCCGTTTTTCCACCACCGCGTGGCCGTCTCGCTGGGCCTCGGGGCCTATTATTTCTTCGATACGCAACCGCGGCCCGGCGGGGACACCGCGAATGTCCACGGCACGGCCCCGATCTCCAGTCTTTCGGCCACGGGCTACCTTTCGAACCGGTGGTTCTATCGGCTGATGGTGAACCATGTCCGGCCGGCGGACGAAATGAAGACGACGACGTTCGCGGTCGGCGCGGGCTTTTGGTTCGGCCGCGAGAAAAAACCGACGCCGGGAAAACTGGGTGATGCGCCGGAGGCGTACGCGTACGTGACCGAAAACGAACTCACGTTTTTTGGGGGCCAGAGCGTTGTGAACACTTTTTTCAGCCAGCAGGCGCGGGCCTACGCGGCCGAATACCGGCGCGGCGTGTGGCCCCACCTCGATTGGACCGCCGCGGCGATCTACGAGGGCGATCCGAAAATCATCCGGCGCAGCGGGCTGACGACCCAGCTCTGGGCGGTGAATACGTTTTTCAACGAGCGCGTCGCGGTCGGCGCCGGACTCGGCCCCTATCTTTACCTCGACCACAAGCGTCCGGCGACCGCGGGGGCGAAAAACCCGGCCGCCATCGCGCCGCTGGCCTCGCTGACCGTTGCGGTGCGGCTCTCCGACCATTGGGTCGCGCGGATGGTTTTTGATCGCGTGACGAGCAGCGACAACCGCGATGCCGATATCTTCTTGCTCGGCCTGGGCTACCGCTGGCCGCGCTGAACGCCGTGTCGCCCCCGCCCAACGTGCCCCTCCCGCGCCGGAGCCATGAGCGGCAGTGCTCCGGGGGCGGGCGATGAAATCGGCGGTGCCCGCTGTCCTGTGTATCAACGGGGGCTCGTCGAGCATCCGCTTTGCCGTCTATCGCACGGGCCGCTCGTTGGAGTGCGTGCTGGCGGGCAAGATTGACCGCATCGGCACACGGGCCGCCACGCTCGTGGTTTCCCGGGGCGAAGGCGCGCTCCCGCCGTCCTGCCGCGTCGTCGCCGCCAATCACCGTGCGGCGGCGGATTTTCTGTGGGACTGGCTGGAAGCGCAACCGGTGTTCAGCTCGATTTGCGCCGTCGGGCACCGCGTCGTGCACGGCCTCACGCGCTCGGCCCCCGCGCTTCTCACGGCCGCGTTGCTCAAGGAACTGCACGGCCTCGTGCCCTACGCGCCGGAACATTTGCCGCGGGAGATCGGCCTGATCGAGACGTGGCGCGCGCGTCAGCCGCGGCTGCGCCAGGTCGCCTGCTTCGACACCGCCTTTCACCGGCGGATGCCGCGGGTCGCGACGGTGCTGCCCATTCCGCGACGCTACGCCGCGCGGGGCGTCCAACGCTACGGTTTTCATGGTTTGTCCTACGGCTACCTCATGGAAGAACTCCTTCGTCTTGATCCCGTGGGCGCGAAGGGCCGCGTGATCCTCGCTCATCTCGGGAGCGGATCGAGCCTGGCCGCCGTGCGCGGCGGCACGAGCATCGACACCAGCATGGGTTTCACGCCGGCGGGCGGACTGGTCATGGGCACTCGGTCCGGCGACTTGGATCCGGGGGTGCTGTCTTTTTTGGTTCGGCGCGAGCGGATGTCGCCGGGCCGGCTGGATCGGCTGGTGAACCACGAGTCGGGGTTGCGGGGCATTTCCGGAACCGGCTCCGATGTGCGGGACTTGTTGGCGCGGGAAAACCGGGATCCGCGCGCCGCGGAAGCCTTGGCGTTGTTTTGTTATCAGGCCAAGAAATGGATCGGCTCCTTCGCCGCGGCGCTCGGCGGGGTCGATACGGTCGTGTTCTCCGGCGGCATCGGCGAAAATGCCGCAGCGGTCCGCGCGCGCATCTGCGCCGGTCTGGGTTTTCTGGGCCTGGCCCTCGACCGGCGGCGCAACGCGAAAAATGCGCCGCTGATTTCAACCGACGCGGCGTCCGTGACGATTCGCGTCATCCGCACGGACGAGGAGTTGATGGTGGCACGCTCGGTGTGCCGCCTCCTCCGCCTGAACGGGTGCGATTGAGGGTATCGCCTTGCCGCCGTCCTGCCTCCGGCGGGCGCACCGCGCGTCCCGGAATTGAAGGGGGGCAGGGCAAGACCCCATGGCGCGGCGGGCAGGGCGGGGGCATGATGGGGCCGCGGTCCGGATCGCTTCACGCGCTTCCGCGGCCGAGCCCACCGTATCCGCCGCCGCCCACGATGAAACCAACCCAGCCTTTGCCGGAAAAGAACTTCACCGCAGACCAGCAGGTCTTTGATCGCCTGCCGGCCGCGACCCGGGAGATGGCGATCCGGAAGGACCGGGCGGAAAAGGCGACCGGCCCGGAACGCGTGGCGTTGGACACGACATTCGCGGCCACCTTGCCGGCACGGGCGCCGCGGCCGGTTCAATCCGGTGCGAACGCATGACCGCTTCCCGCATCGCCGTCGACGCCTCGGAGCAAGGGGGCTGGCACCTCCGGCCCGCGGCCGCGGTGCTGACGCAGCTCCGGGCGACCCCCGAGGGACTTTCGGCGCAGGAAGCGGCCCGGCGTTTGGCGGCCGACGGCGCCAACGAGCTGGTGCAAGGAACGCGGATCAGTCCCCGGCAAATCTTCCTCCGCCAATTCAAGAGCCTCATCATCTGGCTTCTCATTGGAGCCGGGGTCATCTCGGGGGCACTGGGCGAAAACGTGGATGCCCTCGCGATTCTCGCGATTGTCGTGCTCAACGCCGCCATCGGATTCTATCAGGAGTTCAGGGCCGAGACGTCCATCGCGGCCCTCCGGCGGATGACCGCGCCCCAGGCCAAGGTCCGGCGCGACGGGCGGGTATCGGCGATCCCCGCCGCGGGCATTGTCACGGGCGACATCCTCGAACTGGAAGCGGGTGACGTGGTGGCCGCCGATGCCCGGCTCCTGGCCGCCGCTTCGCTGCAGTGTATCGAATCTGCCCTGACGGGCGAGTCGGAGGCGGCCGCGAAGTCGCCGGAGGCGTTGACCGCGGCGGAGGTGCCGCTGGGCGACCGGGCGAACCTGGTGTTCATGGGCACGAGTGTCGCGGGCGGCACCGGCCGGGCCGTGGTCGTGGCGACGGGGATGCAGACGGAATTGGGGCGGATTGCGGGGCTGATTGAGGCCGCGGGCGCGGAAGAACGCACCCCGCTCGAGCAGAAGCTCGAGGCCGTTGGCCGGATCTTGGTGTGGGCTGCGCTGGGCATCGTGGGCTTGTTGTTTGGGCTTGGCCTGCTGCGCGGGACCAAACCGTACGAACTGTTTCTCACGTCGGTCAGTCTCGCCGTCGCGGCCGTCCCGGAGGGTTTGCCCGCCGTCGTGACCGTGGCGCTTTCGCTCGGTGTGATGCGGATGGCCCGGCGGCGCGCGCTCGTGCGCAAATTGGCGGCGGTCGAGACGCTCGGCTCCACCACGGTGATCTGCACGGACAAGACCGGTACGCTGACGGTGGGCGAGATGACGGTGCGGGCGCTCTACGTGGACGGAAAGCGTTACGCGGTCACCGGCGAAGGGTATGGCCCGGAAGGCGAGGTGCGCCTTGCGGACGGGCCCGTTCCGGCGGCGCAGCGGGCGCCGTTGCTCGAACTCGCCTCGGTGATCCTCGGCTGCAACCACGCGCATCTGGTGCAGGAGGACGGGGCGTGGAAGACCGTGGGCGATCCCACGGAAGGAGCGTTATTGGTGGCCGGGGCGAAAGCCGGCGGCGACCGCGCCAAGCTCGAACACGACCTGCCCAAGGTGCGGGAATTCCCGTTCGATTCCGACCGCAAGCGAAGCGCGGTGCTGCGCCGCCGGCCGGATGGAGGCTATCGGGTGATGGTCAACGGGGCGCCGGATGCCTTGTTGGGGCTTTGCACGCACCTTTACACCCCGGCCGGAATCCATCGGCTCACGGAGGGTGAGCGCGCCGGGATTCAGGCGCAAACCACCGCGATGGCCCGGCAGGCCCTCCGTGTGCTCGGCTCTGCCTATCGTGACTGGGGGGCGGCGTTGCCGGACACGCTCACGGCGGACACGATGGAGCGCGAATTGGTGTTTGTGGGCCTTGCCGGAATGTATGATCCGCCGCGACCGGAAGCGAAGGCCGCCGTCGGGCGGTGTCGTGCGGCCGGCATCCGCGTGGTCATGATCACGGGAGACCATCCGGAAACGGCGACTGTCATCGCCCGCGAAATCGGCGTCGCGACGCCCGCAGAAGTCGCCCTCGCGGGCTCCGCGTTGGACCGGATGTCGGACGACACGTTGCGGCGACGCGTGGCGACGATCGCGGTGTATGCCCGGGTGACCGCCGAGCACAAATTGCGGATCATCCGGGCGTGGCAGGCGAACAAGGCGGTGGTCGCGATGACCGGGGACGGCGTCAATGACGCGCCCGCGATCAAAGGGGCCGACATCGGGATCGCCATGGGGAAAAGTGGCACGGAAGTGACCAAGCAGGCGGCCGACATGATCATCACCGACGACAATTTTGCGTCGATTGTCGCGGCCGTCGAGGAAGGGCGCGGCATCTACGACAACATCCGCAAGACGCTGCAGTATCTGCTGGCGGGCAACACGGGAGAACTGCTGCTGATGACCGCCTGCGTGATCATCGGTCTGCCGGCGCCGCTCCTGCCGATTCACCTGCTCTGGATCAATCTGGTCACGGACGGACTGCCGGCGCTCTGCCTCGCGACCGATCCGATCGACTCCGAGGTGATGGCGCGGCACCCGCGGCACCGGTCGGAGCGGATAACCAACCGCCGCTTCCTCCGCACGATGTTGCTGACCGGAGCGCTCACCGCCGGCGTGGCGTTCTCGGTTTACGTTTACGTGCTCCGCACCGGGAGCACGGAGGCCGCCCGCGCGGCGGCGTTCGCGGTGCTGGTGTTTGCCGAGCTGCTGCGTTCGTTCGGGGCGAGGAGCGAAACCAAGCCCGTTTGGCGGATTCCCTTTTTCACCAACGCCAATCTGGTGGTGGTGGTGGCGCTCTCGCTCGGCGTGCAAGTGGGGAGCCAGCACAATGCGACGCTGCAACGGTTCCTCCAGACCGCCTACCTGCCGTTCTCCGACTGCCTCGGTCTGCTTCTGTTGGGCGCGATTCCGTTGGCGGTGCTGGAAGCGGCGAAGCTGGTTCCGCATTCCGGCCGCGCGAAGACCGGGAACTACGGGTAACACCCCCTGTCGATCCGTCGCCGCGCCACGTAGAGTCCCCTCCGTCCGACCCGGCCCGCGTCCCTGTCCCTCGCCCAGCCCTCCTCGCCTCCTGCCCTGACGATTCCACTCCCTCCGCTATGTCCTCCCTCATCAAAGCCTACGCCTCGTTCGGAAAAGGCCAGCCGCTCCGGCCGCATGAATATGACGCCGGCCCGCTGCGCTCCGACCAAGTCGAAATCAAAGTCAGCCATTGCGGCCTTTGTCATTCGGATTTGTCGATGCTCGACAACGATTGGGGCCTGTCGTCTTACCCGCTCGTGGCCGGCCACGAAGTCGTCGGCACCGTCACCGCGGCCGGTCCGACGGTGAAACGGGTGAAGGTGGGCGACCGGGTCGGTCTCGGGTGGTTTTCCGGCAGTTGCCTGTCCTGCCCGCAGTGTCTTGGGGGCGACCACAATCTCTGCGCGGCGGTGGAGTCGACCGTGGTGGGACGCCACGGCGGATTTGCCGACCGCGTGCGCTGCAACTGGGAGTGGGCCACGCCGCTCCCCGCGGCCCTCGGCTCCGTCAGCGCCGGTCCGCTCTTCTGCGGCGGGATTACGGTCTTCAATCCGATCGTGCAGTTCGGCGTGCGACCGACCGACCGGGTGGGGGTGGTGGGCATCGGCGGGCTCGGCCATCTCGCCCTGCAGTTTCTCAACAAGTGGGGCTGCGAAGTGGTCGCGTTCACCTCCAGCGAATCCAAACGCGCGGAAGCCCGCCGGCTCGGGGCGCACCAGACGGTCGGCTCGGCGGACAAGGACCAGCTGAAAAAACTCGGCGGATCCCTGGACTTCATTCTCGTCACGGCGAACGTGACGCTGCCGTGGGACCTGTTCATCGGGGCGCTCGCGCCCAAGGGCCGGTTGCATTTCGTCGGGGCCGTGCTGGAGCCCGTGCCGGTGGCCGCCTTCTCGCTCATCGGCGGTCAGAAATCGGTCTCCGGGTCGCCGCTGGGCAGCCCGGCCACGACGACCCGGATGATCGAATTTTGCGCGCGGCATCAGATTGCCCCGATCGTGGAAACCTTTCCGATGTCGCGGATCAACGACGCGATCGAGCGGCTCCGCTCCGGGCAGGCCCGCTATCGCGTGGTTTTGGAAAACGATCTCTCTTGAAACCCGCGCACGGCGGCCGCGTGCGCGCCGGCGGATCCAACCATGAAGACCCCCGCACTTTCCCCCGAGCTCCTGGGCCTCATCGACGCCTACTGGCGCGCGGCCAACTATCTTTCGGTCGGGCAAATTTATCTGCGCGACAATCCGCTGCTCAAACGCCCGCTCGTGCTCGCGGATGTGAAGCGCCTGTTGCTCGGCCATTGGGGCACGACGCCGGGACAAAACTTCATCTACGCGCATCTCAACCGCGTCATCCGGAAATACGACCTCGACATGATCTTTGTCTCCGGTCCGGGGCACGGCGGGCCGGCGGTGGTCAGCCATACGTATCTTGAGGGGACTTACAGCGAGATCTACCCGGAGATCAGCCGCGATGAGGGCGGGCTGAGAAAGCTGTTTGTGCAGTTTTCTTTTCCCGGGGGGATCCCCAGCCATGCGTCGCCGGAATGCCCCGGTTCGATCCACGAGGGGGGCGAGTTGGGTTATTCGCTCAGCCACGCCTTTGGCGCGGTGTTCGACAATCCCGGACTCGTGGTCGCGTGTGTGGTCGGCGACGGCGAGGCCGAAACCGGTCCGCTCGCCACCGCGTGGCACTCCAACAAGTTTCTCGATCCCGTGACCGACGGCGCGGTGCTGCCGATTTTGCACCTCAACGGCTACAAGATCGCCAACCCCGCGGTCCTCGCGCGCATCCCCCGCGGGGAATTGGACCAACTGCTCCGCGGCTACGGCTGGACGCCTTACTTCGTCGAGACTGAAGAGCCGGCCCTCATGCACGAGGCCATGGCCGCGACGCTTGATACGGCGGTCGAGCAGATCAGACGGTTTCAGCACGACGCCCGCGTCAATGGCCAGACCGCGCGCCCGCCTTGGCCGATGATTGTGCTCGCTTCGCCGAAGGGCTGGACCGGGCCGAAGGTCGTCGACGGCCGGCAGATTGAAGGGACCTTCCACGCCTGCCAGCACCGATCTGAAACCCATCTTCTTCCAGCGGTTTGAAACTCACGGTTCTTCCCGAGGATTTTCTTCCTGATTCCATAAGAAACATCTTCTTCGGTCCGGGTGGATTTTCTTCCCTCGTGGACTGAGTGAA
>CAJAYO010000524.1 GCA_903948415.1 uncultured Opitutia bacterium
ATCCAGGGCTGGGATCAGGTCCTGCCGCTGATGAAAGTCGGCGAAAAGCGCCTGGTCGTGATTCCGGCGGAGCTGGCCTACGGCACGCGCGGGCAGCCGCCGAAGATCGGGCGCAACGCCGCGCTCGTGTTCGAAATCGAGTTGCTCGAGAGCAAGCGTGACTGAGTCACGGTGCGGTGATGCGCGACGCGGGGCTCGCCGCGGCGGAGTGCATCGCCCAAGCTCGCGGCGTATGAGAACCCATCTGCTTGGTGTGCTGGCGGCGGTCTTGCTTCTGCCCGGCGTGCCCGTCGCCGCCACCCCGCCCGGGACGTCGCCCGGCCTCCAGCGCGATGGTTCGGTGCTTCTGCCCAACCAATGGTCGCTGCGGCCGGTGGGAAAACAGATTCCGGTCGGCGACTTTCCGATCAACGTGGCGCTGCATCCGGGCGGGCGGTTCGCCGCGGTGCTCCACAGCGGGTATGGCCTGCACGAGGTGCGGATCCTCGAGGTAAAAACCGGTCGCGCGGTGTCGCAGGCGGCGATCGAGGAATCCTTCTACGGGCTCGCGTGGTCCTCGGACGGCGGGCGGTTGTTCGCGAGCGGGGGCGGCGCGGAGGTGATTCACGCGTTCGAATTCAAAGACGGGTACCTCTCGGCCCATCGCGAGCTCGTGCTGCGGCCCGCGAAGGAACAGGGCATTCCGGGCGGGCTCGCGGTTTCCGCCGACAACGCCGCGCTCTACGTGGCCGAGAGTTGGGGGCAGCGGGTCGAAAAGATTTCCACCGCCGACGGACGGCCGCTGTGGACGCGGAGCTTCGCGGCGGCGGAAGGAGCGGCGACGACGGAGCACGAAGGCGCGCGGCTCAAGCCCGCGTCGGACCCGCAGGCCCCGTTTCCCTACACGTGCGTGGCCGACGAAAAGAGCGGCCGGGTGTTCGTCAGTCTCTGGGCCCAGTCGGCCGTGCTGGTGCTCGACGCGACGACGGGCGCGGACGTCGCGCGGTGGCCGGTCGGTGCGCACCCGAACGAGATGCTGCTCGCCCCCGACGGCCGGCTGTTTGTGGCGGAAGCGAATCTCAACTCCGTCAGTGTAATCGACACCGCGACGGGGCGTGTGACCGAGAGGCTCACGGCGTCGTTGTTTCCGAACGCGCCGCCCGGCTCGATGCCCAACAGTCTCGCGCTTTCGCCGGACGGGGAACTGCTCTTCGTCGCCAACGCCAACAACAACAACGTGGCGGTGTTCGACGTGGAGACGGCGGGCAAGGCGAGGTCGCTCGGGTTCATCCCGGTCGGCTGGTTTCCGACGAGTGTGCGTGTGACGAGCGACGGCAAGACCCTCGTTGTCGCCAACGGCAAAGGTTTCAGCTCGGCGGCGAATCCGCGCGGGCCGTTTCCCGGTTCGCCGGTGCCGCGCAACCTCCAGGAATATATCGGCGGGCTGATGCGGGGGACGGTCTCGCTCATCGAGCTGCCCGGGGAGAAAAAGCGGGCCGAACAGTTTGGGGCGTGGAGCCAGACGGCGTTTGCGTGCAGCCCGCTCGATGCGGGGGCGACGGCGCGTGGCGCGGGCGCACGACCGGCGGGCAGTCCGATTCCCGCGAAGGTCGGCGATCCCTCGCCGATCAACTACGTGATCTACGTGATCCGCGAAAACCGGACCTACGACCAAGTCTTCGGCGACATGGCCGAGGGCAACGGCGATGCGCGGCTGTGTCTGTTTCCCGAGCGGGTCACGCCGAACGCGCACGCGCTCGCGCGGGAATTTGGATTGTTCGACAACTTTTATGCCGACGGCGAGGTGAGCGCCGACGGGCACGAGTGGACGATGGGGGCGCAGGCGACGGACTTCGTCGAAAAAATGTGGCCGCTCAGCTACGGCCACAACGCGAAGAAGAAATACGACTATCCGTCCGAGGGGCACTATCCGGTCGCGTTTCCCGCCAACGGCTATCTCTGGAACCGGGCCGCGGAGGCCGGCGTGAGCTACCGGAGTTACGGCGAGTTCTGCGACACGCCGAAGAACGGTCCGCTGCTGTCCGTGCCGTCGTTGCCGATCCTCGTCGGGCACATCGATCCCATGTATCGGGCGTGGGACATGGAGTATCCTGACGTGAAGCGGGCCGAGCGTTTCGCCGCCGAGATCCGCCGGTTCGAGGCCGAAGGCACGATGCCGCGGCTGCAGGTGCTGCGTCTCGGCAACGACCATACGTCGGGGACGAATCCCGGCAGCCGCACGCCGACCGCGATGGTCGCCGACAACGACCGGGCGCTCGGCCTGCTGGTCGAGGCGGTGTCGCGTTCGAAGTTCTGGGGCGAGACGGCGATTTTTGTGCTCGAGGACGATGCGCAGAACGGACCGGACCACGTGGACGCGCACCGCATGCCGGCGCTCGTCATCAGCGCGTGGTCGAAGCGCGGCGCGGTGGATTCCTCGCTCTATTCGACGACGAGCATGCTGCGCACGATGGAGCTGATCCTCGGCTTGCAGCCGATGTCGCAGTTTGACGCGGCGGCGCTGCCGCTGTGGGCGGCGTTTGCCGACCGGGCCGACCGCACGCCCTTTGTGGCGCGGCCGGCGCAGGTCGATCTCGAGGCGCGCAACGCGAAGCTGGCGTGGGGCGCGGGCGCTTCGCAGAAGATGGATTTCACCGGGCCCGACAAGGCCGACGACATCCAGCTGAACGAGATTGTCTGGCGCAGCGTGCGCGGGGCGGATTCGCCGATGCCCGCGCCGGTGCGCGCCGCGTTCTACAAGACCCACGCGAAGGACGACGACGGGGAGAAGGAGTGAGGCGGAGCGGCGGCGCCCCGGAGCGCGGGCCAGGGCGTGGCGAACGCGGGGCGGATTTGTCTGCTCACCAACGATCCGACCGAAACGGGACGGCGGGCAGGCCGGCGCCGTTGAAGAGATTGGCCGCGGGGGCGTTGCGCCACGCGTAGCGGACGGCGACGGGGTCCTTCACGGCGGGGGAGGAAACGAGCAGGCTCTCGCGCTCGATTTTTGCCGTGGCGGGGTGAAAAACTTTGTCCGCCCCGGCGAGTTCGAGGGACTGCGTGGGCTTGTCGCGGGAGTTGAGTCCGCTCGCGTGGGTGAACCGCACGCGGAGCGCTGGGCCCTCGCGCCCGGCGTCGGCGAAGGTCGGCCCGGTGTCGTCGCCGGTGACGCCGTAGACGCGGTTTTTCGCGAGCAAGGCGAGGCGGCGGCCGACGTCCTGTTTATTGGTGGGATGGATGTCGGTCGGGCTGCCGAGATCGATGGCGAGGGCCTGACCGGTGTTGGGCAAGGCGAGGGTTTGCGTCTGCGCTTCGCGGAGAAACGCCCAGGCGGCGGCGGTGGGGTCGGCCGGGATCTTGTAGTTTGCGAGATTCACCCAGTAGAACGGGAAATCGCCCTGGCCGAAATGCGCGCGCCAAGCCGTGATCATTGCGGCGAACAGGGCGGGATACTCGGCGGCGCGGTCGGCGTTGCTCTCGCCCTGATACCACAGCGCGCCGCGGAGCGCGTAGGGGAGAAGCGGGTTGATCATGCCGTTGAAAAGGCCGGCGGGCGTCCACGAGTCGCCGGGGCCGCGGGGTGCGCGGGGCGGGGGATTCTTTTGCAGCCAAGCGGCGTAGATTTTTTGGCCGTCGCTTTTGGGCTTCGTCTTCGCCCCGGCGGCGGTGGCGTCGCGTTTCGCCGTGGCTTCGGCTTTTGTCCACGCGGCGAGGGCGGCCTCGTAGGCGGATTGGTTGGCCGGGTAGTCGGCGAGGGCTTGGCGCCAGCGGGCGGTGACGACGGCGAAGTCCGGCCGGGTGGCGAGGGCGGCGGGGCTCAGCCATGACTCGACCGGCGTGCCGCCCGACGAACTGTGGACGAGGCCGACGGGTACGCCGAGTTTTTGGAAAATATCGCGGGCGAAAAAATAACCCACCGCGGTGAAGCCGCCCACGGTTTGCGGCGTGGTGGGCTGCCAGCCGCCGGTGGGTGCGGTGTCGGCGGGTGTCTCCGCGACGGTGGGCGCGATGCGCACGTGGCGGATGAGGGGGAAGCTGGCGGCGGCGATTTCGGCGGGGGCGTTCGCGACGCGGCTCCGGGCCTGCCAGGTGCCGGCGCGGGCCTCGACGGTGAACTCCATGTTGGACTGGCCGGCGCAGAGCCAGACTTCGCCGACGACGACGTCGCGCAGCGTGAGGATGTTTTTTCCGGTGACGGCGAGTTCGGCGCCTTCGCTGCTGGCGGGCAGTGCGTCGAGATAGACGATCCAGCGTCCGTCGGCGCCCGCGGTGGTCTGCCGGGATTGGTCGCGAAATTTCACGAGCACCGGCTCGCCGGGGTCGGCGCGGCCCCAGACGGGGACGGGTTTGTCGCGCTGCAGCACGGCGTGGTCGGTGAAGAGCGGTGCCAAGGTGACATCGCCGCGCGTGTCGGCGGCGAGGACGACGGAGACGACGAGGGCCAACAGTTGCAGCGGAAGTTTCATCGGGCGAGCGGAGCGTGGGCGCGGGTGCGGACGTTTCCGAGCGTGAAAACGGGCGCGGTTTACTGGCGCCAGGGCCGGCCGGCCTGGTAGGCGGCGAGACGACGTGCCAACGGGGCGGTGACGGCGGGATCGCGGGCGGCGGCGGCGAGGGCGAGCGCGCGGGTGGCGGCGACGACGGCCTCGGGATAGCGGCCGTTTTCGGCGAGCGCGGCGGCGAGGACGTTGGCGGAGGAAAAATCGTCGGGGCGGGCGGCGGCGATCCGTTCGGCGAGGGCGAGCGCGTCGGCGCCGTGCCGGACGGTGGCGGTGGGATCGGTGGCGAGCAGCCAGGCCAAGTTGGTGGCGAGGGTGGCGTTGCCGCCATGGAGGAGGCCCGCGCGATAGAGGCGGGCGGCCGCGGCCCGGGCGCCGGCTTGGTAGCAGAGATTGCCGGCGTTGAGGCCAAACTCGGCGCGGGCGGCGGCGGGCGTGCGGTCCAACGCGGCGAGCAGATTTTGCTCGGCGTGCGGGGCGTCGCCGTTGGCGAGCTGGGCGGCGGCGATGTGGTAGAGCGCCTCGGCGTCGCTCTGGTCGGGCACGACTTGGAGGAGGAGCACGCGGGTGCCGGGGCGGTGCAGGTCGGGGGCGGGGCGGTAGGGGAGCACGCGGAGCCAGACGGGCAGCTGCTGCTGCACGAACAGTTGATGGCCGAAGGTTTTTTCGAAGTCGGCCGGGGGCGCCCCGGGGTGCAGCAGGACAAAATAGTCGCGCAAGAAATCTTCGTCCGAGGTGAGGGCGATGTGGGTGACCTGCCGGGCCCGCATGAGCGTCCGGGCCTCGGCTGCGGTGGTGGCGCTGAAGATCTCCGCGGCGGCGCGCAGGCCCGTGAAATTTTCCCAATAGAGGGTTCCGACGGTTTTGAAGCGGCCATAGTAGCCGACGCCGGACGAGGTCGACGGGCAGCCGAGGAGCACGATGTCACCGGTCGGCTGGGACGCGCGCAGGGCGGCGGCGATGTCGCGGTGGAGCGCCGGCGCGAGATCCAGGCGGCCCGCGGTGCGTTGCCGGACGGTTTCGTGCAGGGCGAGCACGCGGGTGAGCGTCGGCGGGACGAAGAGCCCGACGGTGGTGCCGAGGACGAGGAGCCAGCGGGCGCGGGCGCCCCAGTCCTGCGTGAGAGCGGCGAGGACGACGAGGGTGAGGCAGAGCTGCGGGCCGGAGGAGTTTTGCCAGAAACGGATCTGCCAGCAGGCGAGGGCGACAAATCCGGCGGTCGCCACGGCGGCGAAGGTGAGGGCGAGACGGTCGCGCGTGCCGCGGGCCCAGAGCAGCCCGGCGGCGGCCAGGGCGGGCAGCAGGGTCGCGTTGACGTGGAGAAAGAAGATGTCCCAGCCCGTGGCGCGGACGAGGGCCGGCAAGGACATGCCTTCGAGGACGTGGTGGGAAAGGCGGCCGACGAAGGGATCGCGGACGGCGAACACGGCGGTGCCGCCGAGGAGGAGCGCGCACGGGGCCGCGACGACGGCGAGCGCGGGGACGAACCAGCGGCGCAACGGGAACGCGCGGGCGGCTGCGGGGGCGAGGTGTCGTTCGCCGAGCCGGGCGACGAATTCGGCGCCGCCCCACCAAGCGAGCGCGTAGAGCGGATGGTTGACCTCGAGGCGCAGGCCGAAGTGCGAGGGCGCGTACTCGAGCAGGTAGAAGAACACCGAGGCCAGCGCCCCGACGCGGCCCCAGAGGCGCCAGGCGGCGGCATC
>CAJAYO010000525.1 GCA_903948415.1 uncultured Opitutia bacterium
CGGCGCCCTCAACGACAATGTCGAAATCAGATTGTCGTCACGGTCGGAAACAGATCGTCGTTGACCAGGCCGGCAGCCATCCTGGAACTTTTCGTTGCGACGCCTTCTCTCGAAGCGCCATGGGCCATCCTTTCATTCCTCGCGGTCGAAGCCGCCCCGTTCGACTCGCCCAACCCGGAGGCGCACCGAGCCGACACCCTCCGCCCAGAACGCCGCCCCGCCCTGATCTCCGCCGCCGCACCGCCCAGATCGACGTCCGCCCCGAGCAGCCCGCCGCGGCTTCATCGCCTCAAGGCTAATCTTGCCATTTTAGCCAAAATCGGAATTTTCCGGCCATGGCCACCACCGCTCCTGCTCCGCACGCCTTCGGTTTCTCTTCCATCGCCGACTTGTCCGAAGTCACCGCCAGCGTCCTCAAAAACAAGTTCAGCGAGGTCGCTCGCCTCGCCGCCGGCGGCCCCCTCGCCGTCTCCCGGCACAACCGCCGCGAATTCGTCATCCTCACCGCCGGGCAATACGCGGAACTCCGGCAGAGCCGCCGCGCCCCGCTCGAAAGCCTCACCGCCGAGTTCGATCAGCTGGTCGCCAAAATGAACACCCCGAAGGCCAAGCGCGCCACCGCCGCGCTTTTTTCCGCCAGCCCCAAAGCCCTGGGCCAGGCTGCGGTGAACGCTCGCCGCGCGGCCGCCCATGCCTAAGCCGGCCCCGTCCGTCCCCCGCGGAATCATCACCGTGCTCGCGGGCGTGAACGGCGCCGGCAAGAGCAGCGTCGCCGGTGCCTACCTCCGCGCGGCGGGCGGCGACTATTTCAACCCCGACGAGTTCACCCGCTCGCTCCTCCGCCAAAACCCGGGCCTCGATCCGGCGGAGGCCAACTCCCTCGCTTGGATGCGCGGCAAGGAATCCTTGGAGCACGCCATCGTCGCAGGCACGGATTTCGTTTTCGAAACCACGCTGGGGGCCCAGACCATTCCCCACCTGTTGGCGCGCGCGGCGAAGGACGGCCTGGCGGTCAAAATCTACTTTGTCGGACTGGCTTCGGTGGAGCACCACCTCCGGCGCGTGGCGGCGCGGGTCGCGGCCGGCGGACACGACATCCCCGAAGCCAAGATCCGCGAACGCTGGGAGAACAGCCGCCTCAATCTGGTCCGCCTGCTGCCGCACCTCGCCGAGTTGATGGTTTGGGACAACTCCATCGAGGCGGATTTGGGCACGGGTGCGCCCGCGCCGGTATTGGTGTTGCACCTGCGGAAGGGGACCCTCCTCGCCCCGAAAAATCTCTCCGCCACGCCCGCCTGGGCCAAACCCATCGTCGCCGCCGCGCTTAAGCTGCAATCCTCCCGCTGACCCCGCTCACCCCATGTCCGCCCCCACCAAGGAACTGATTTTCCCAAACGCAGTCCTCGCCGGGACGGTGGCCGGTGGCTGAAGCGCGGGAATCCGGAGGAAAATGACCGCACATTCGCGCTTAATCCCGCGGACGGGGTCGGGTCGAGGCAGCCGGACGTGGCAGGCGTGGGGGTTTGGGGCGAGCGAACGGCGCCCGTGATCCGA
>CAJAYO010000526.1 GCA_903948415.1 uncultured Opitutia bacterium
CGAGGGCGCGGCGAGCAGCCGCGCGACCTCGTCCGACGACAACGTGCCCGGAATCTTCCGCACGATCTTCGGTCCGGACAGCAGCGCGGTAAAATCGTCGTCCCGGATTTTCTCCCGCACGAGGAAGCGCGCGAGCATCCGCAGGGCGGTGAGCTTGCGCGACAGGCTGGCGGTCCGGTAGCGCTCGCCGTCGAGCGAGTGCACCCACTCGCCGGCCTGCGCCGCGGTCAGCCCCCGCCAGTCGGTCGCGCCGCGTCCGGCCAGAAACACCGCGGCCTGGTCGAGATCGCGCCGGTAGGCCAGCTGCGTGTTTTTCGCCAGGCCGCGCTCAAGCCCGATGAACGCGATGAAGGCCTCGATGTCGTGGGCACACGCCCCCGGGGCCTGGCTGTGGTCGACGCGCATGGCGGAAAACAAAAAGACGCCGCGGGCCGGCGGCGTCGATTTTCAAATGGGCGGAGGCCGCTCAGTATTTGCGGCGGCGCGGCGGAGGGACGTAGTTCGAATTCGTCTCCTTCATGCGGAAAGTGATGCGCGCCTTCTCCAAATCGTAGGGGCTCATCTCCATTTTCACCATGTCGCCGGCGGCGATCTTGATGAAGTTCTTCCGCAGCTTCCCGGAAATATGCGCGAGCACCACGTGCTCGTTCGCCAATTGCACCTTGAACATCGTGCCCGGAAGCACGGCGATCACGCGGCCTTCCACTTCAATCGAATTGCTGTCAGCCATGGTTAACGGGGAGTTGGTGCGCGGCGCGAAACATCATAAGTGCGGTCTTCAAAAGCACCTTGTAAGGCAGATTTTCGGCGCCTTAGTCAAGGTTTCCCTCCGATCCACGCTCTCCCGCGACCGCCGCCATGTCCGATTTGTCCGTCCCACCACCCGCCTGCCCATTCGAAAAACGCTTCCCGTCGCAGCTCCTCCGCGACGACGCCTTCTTCATGAGCCTCGCCTACAATCAGGCCATCGACGCGTGGCGCCAGGACGAAGTGCCCATCGGCGCGATCATCGAAATCGGCGGCGAAATCGTCGGCTCGGCGCACAATACCGTCGAAGGCGCCAAAGACCCGACCGCCCACGCCGAAATGCTCGCGCTCACCCAGGCCGCCGCGAAACTCGGCGACTGGCGGCTCTCCGGGGCGACCGTTTACGTGACCAAGGAGCCCTGCCCCATGTGCTCCGGCGCCATGCTGATGTCGCGCGTCAAACGCGTCTGCTACGCCGTCCCGGACCCCAAAATGGGCTGCCTCGGCGGCGCCACCAACCTCAACGACCTCCCGCGCGTCAACCACCACCTCGAACTCACCGCCGGCGGCGTGCTGGAGTCCGAATGCCGCGAACTGCTCCAGGCGTTCTTCAAGCTCAAACGCGCAGCGGAGTAAGGTGTAGACCCACCGGCTAAGTCGCAGCGGAAAGTTGACGCCTCGGCCGGGCAATGCATTGGTTGCGGCCCGCATCCGCGCTTCTGTTCAACCCGCCAACCCAATCCACTCCCATGTCCTTCGAACTGCCCAAACTGCCCTACGCCTACGACGCTCTCGCTCCGCACATTGACGCCAAGACGATGGAGATCCATCACGGCAAGCATCACCAGGCCTACATCACCAACGCCAACAACCTCCTGAAGGATCACGCCGCCCTCGCCGCGTTGGACGTCAACACCCTCATCGCCGATCTCTCCAAGGTGCCCGAGGCCATCCGCGCCGGCGTGCGCAACAATGCCGGCGGCCACAGCAACCACTCGTTTTTTTGGACCGTCATGGCGCCGCATAATCAGGACGCCCCGTCCGGCGCCCTCGCCGCCGCCATCGACGCCCAGCTCGGCGGTTTCGCCAAGTTCAAGGAAGACTTCGCCAAGGCCGGCGCGACCCGCTTCGGCTCCGGCTGGGCGTGGCTCATCGTCACCGCCGACAAGAAACTCGCCATCGGCTCGACCGCCAACCAGGACAGCCCGCTCATGGGCAAGGCCGTCGCCGGCATCGAGGGCAAACCGATCCTCGCCCTCGACGTCTGGGAGCACGCCTACTACCTCAACTACCAAAACCGCCGGCCCGACTACATCGCCGCGTTCTGGAGTGTCGTGAACTGGAAGGCCGTCGAAGCCAACTACGCCGCCGCCCTCGCCTGAGGTCCGCGAAATTTTCGCCCAAAAAGCCGCACCGTTTTCGGTGCGGCTTTTTTTTCGCCCGCCGGCCGCCGCCGCCGGGTCACTGCGCGAGCACGCTCGCCTGCGCCACCGGACCGAGATTCGTCGCCGAGATCCGTTTGCTCTGGCCGGTCTCGGTGTCGAGGATACACAGCACGCTGGAGGCGCGGTCGCGCGCCGTGTAGACGAGGTGGCGTCCGTCCGGTAGCCAGCTTGGCTCCACCCCGTCAAAATCCGCCTTCGACGCGACCTCCGCCTTGCCCTTCGCAAAATCGTAGACCGCGATCTGGTATTGGCTGCCCGCCTTCACCGTGCAGGCAATCTTACCCGGATTCGTGCGGCTCCAGTCGGGCTCGGCGGCATAGGTGAAACCGGTGGTGAGACGCTGCGGCGTGCCGCCGGCCGCCGCCATCACGTGCAGCTGGGGATTCGTGCCGAGCGACATCGCAAACACGAGCCGCGTCCCGTCCGGCGACCAGCACGGCGAGGACTTCACCGCGTCCGAACGCGTCTTGCGCGACACCTGCCGGCCCTGCGCCGTGGCCAGATAAATTTCCGAATTGCCCTCGCCGCTCAGCACCATCGCGACCTGCTGACCGTTGGGACTGAAGCGGGCGCCCAGATTCGTGCCGCGGAAGTCGGCAAACTTGTCGTGCCGGCCGGTGGCGACATCGAGGAGGAAGATGTCGGCGGAGCCCGACTTGAAGAAACTCGTGTAGATGATCTTCGTCCCGTCCGGCGACCAGCGCGGCATCAGCGCGAGCGCCTTGTCGTGCGTGATCTGCTTGGCCTCGCCGAAAAACAGATCGGCCACGCACACTTCCTTCACCTTCCCCTGGTCGCGGATGAACGCGAGCTTCGCCGTAAAAAAGCCTTTCAACCCGAGGCCGTTGGTCTTCACCACGGCGACGTCCGCCGCCCGCAGCAACGCATTGCGCTGGCTCGTGCCGGTGACGATCTCCGACGCCACCGCCGTCGCCATCACGCCCTTGGTGATGTCGACGCGCACCTGGGTCGGGCCCACCGCCGTAAACTTCGCCTCATATTCCTGTCCGCTGGCGACCAGCCGGTAACGCCCGTGCGCCCCGAACGCCTGGAGCGCGAGATTGTTCAACTCGGCCGTGTTGGCCGAGACCCGCAGGGCCACTTTACTTTTGTCGACACCGACATCGACGGTGCCCAGTTCACGCTTTTGGGCGGAGAGCGGCGCGGCCGCGAGAGCGAGGAGCAGAAGGAGGCGCGAAAGGGTTTTCATGGTGAAAAAAGACGCACAAATGATTCGGCGCCCATCTGCATTTCTATTTGCGCGGCACCGACGCTTAACAACTCTTATTTACTCACAATCCCGAACATTCCCATCTCCGTGACCACCGACGAAATCAAAGAGCACCTCAAACAAGTAAAATATCCGGGCTTCAGCCGCGACATCGTTTCGTTCGGGCTCGTGCGCTCGGCCGGCATGCTCGACGGCGTCGTCAAGGTCTCGCTCGCGCTGACCACCAGCGACCCGAAGGTCCCCCTGCACATCAAGACCGAGGTGGAGAAATGTCTGCGCGTCATCCCCGGCGTGAAGGAAATCCTCGTCGAGGTGTCCGTCGCCCCCGCCAAGGCCCCGGCCGCCACCGCGGCCGTCCAGGGCGGAAATCTAGCGGGCAACCACGCCGCCCCGAAGGCCATCAAGTATGCCGTCGCCATCGCTTCGGGCAAGGGCGGCGTCGGCAAGAGCACGTTCTCCGTCAACCTCGCCGCGGCCCTCGCCCAACTCCTCAGCGCCCAGGGCCGGCCGGGCCGCGTCGGCCTCATGGACTGCGATATTTACGGCCCGAGCGTGCCGCTCATGATGGGCATCCAAGGCCGGCCCGAGGTGGACGGCGACTCGCTCGTGCCGATGGAGCGCCACGGCGTGAAAGTGATGAGCATGGGCTTCCTCGTGGACGACAACACGCCCGTCGTCTGGCGCGGCCCGATGATCATGAAAACCATCCAGCAGTTCGTGCAAAACGTCCGTTGGGGTGACCTCGATATTCTGCTCGTCGATCTGCCGCCCGGCACCGGCGACGCGCAACTTTCCCTCGTGCAGACGCTCCCGCTCGACGGCGCGATCATCGTGACGACCCCGCAGCCCGCGGCGACCAACGTCGCCCGCAAGGGCGGCCTGATGTTTCAAAAGGTCAACGTGCCGATCATCGGCGTCGCCGAAAACATGAGTTTCTTCGTCGATCCGGCCGGCCACAAACATGCCCTCTTCGGCTCCGGCGGCGGCATCGTGACGGCGGAAAAACTCGGCACCGTTCTCCTCGGCCAGGTGCCCCTGATTCCCGCGATCCGCGAGGGCGGCGACACGGGCACGCCAATCGTCGTGAGCCAGCCGCAGAGCGTCGCCGGCCAAACGTTCCGCGACCTCGCCGCCGACCTGCTCGCCCGGCTGGCGAAGCCGGCCCACCCGAACCTGTGACGATTACGTAAATTGCGGGCATTGACACGCCGCGCCTGCTCGCTCTCATTCCGCCTGCGTCACGCTGCATGACTTCTCCTGTTCAAGAACCCTCGACCTCCCGCGAGTTCGTCAAACAATCCAGCCTTTATCAGGAATTCCTGGCGGAGCGGGAGGAGATCCTGAAACACAAGTGGCTCGAGTCCGAACGGCTCGGCTACGACATCGGTTTTGAGCGGGCGCTGCTCGACTGGATCCGCAAGCACCGCGAAGGTTGGCGCGCCGCCCGCCGGCATCACCATGCCGCCCCCGGCTCCGCCTCGCCCTTCGCGACGGCCCCCGTCGACCGGAAAGGGCAGTGACGCACCGTTTGGGCCGCCTCGGTCCGTCCGCGTCTCCCCGCCTTGCGGGACCAAAGAAAAAGCCGGGCGATGAAGCCCGGCCTTGAATGACTTGCGACGCGCTGACGCGCCGCGGAGCGTTACTTGATCTCCTTGTGGAGGGTGTGGCGCTTGAGATGAGGATTATATTTCTTCTTCTCGATGCGCTCGGTCACGGTCTTCTTGTTCCGGAACGTGAGGTAACGAGAGACGGGCTTACCCTCTTTTTTGGCTTCTGTGCACTCCAAGGTGACGAGTTCTTGCATGGTGATAAATGGTTGAAAGGTGAGGAGGAAAGGGCGCGCCCGGACAGGTGCAACCTCAAACTTCGCCCCTTTTCGCGCCGGACCGCCTTCAGCGCCGCTTTTCGGTCAACGGCAGCATCACGCCCCGGCGGAACAGCGTCACCTGACTCGTGCTCGAGGACACCACGATGGAAATGCAGTTCGCCGCCACGCTGATCGCCGCCGCCGCGGCATGCCGGCTGCCGAGCCCGCTCGGCAACGCATGGTCGCTGTCCGTCGCTTGGATCAGACTGCCGGCCGACTCGACCACCCCGTCGCCCCGGATGATAAACGCGCCGTCGATCGACGAAAATTCTTTCACCGTCTCGTCCATGAACGGATTCAAAATGTTCCGTTCCTCCTCCTTGTAACCAAAAAACGGGTTCAGCACGAGCGGCTTCACAAACGTGGCCACCTTCTCGTTGTCGCCGACGACAAAGAGGCAGCCGACCGGACGGCCCTCGCGGCCTTCGACCGCCAGCTCGGTCGCGACGGCGATCACGCGTTCGAGCACCTCGGGCTTCACGTCCTCGGGCAGCAGGTCGGACGTCTGGCCGGTCAGCAGGGTCTGAAATTCGCGCTCGATGTCGACCACCACCAGCGTGTCGAACTGGTTGCTCCCCGTCATGCCGTCGAGGCAGCAGATCCGCTCGGTGAACTTGATGACGCCGCGGGTGAGCGCCACGAGGATCGCACTGCGCAGCTGCGCCATGCGCTGGTTCGAAAACGAACGCACCTGGATCGTCTCGGCGAAAGCCCGCTCGTGTTCGCCGGGTTCGATCGGGTTGCGCGTCACGAGAATGGTCTTGAGCTTCGACTCGATCGCGCCGCGCTCGATGCCGCCGACAAACGTGTCGCCAAACACCATGATCGCCCCGCAGCCCGCGCCCTTCGCAACGCGCTCCGCCTCGCGAAACATCAGACGGTTGACGCGGTTTTGCTGCGCCTGCACGGGCCGGATGCCCCCGAATCCGCCGATCAGCTGCTCATGGAGCGCATCCAGGTCGGATGCGTTGACGAGACGGTCGACGAGTTCCTTTTCCTTCACCTGCCGCGCGATCGAGGCGAGCACCTGCAGGTAGTCGCGCGCCTTCTCGCCGGCAATCAGCATGACGATGAGATGCACGCGCTCGTCGGCCACGGCACCGTCGTGGCGAATGCCGATGCGGCTGCGGCCGATCGCGAGGATGTAGCGGCGGGACATCTTCACGCGCACGTGCGGCAAGGCCACGCCGAGACCGAGGTAGGTAGTCATCGTGCTCTCGCGCGCCAACAGGCCCTTGAGCAACGCGTCCGGTTTCAGATCCGAAAAGCTGTCGACACAGACCGCGAGCAGCTCCTGCAGTGCGCCTTCGAGGTCGTGACTCCGGAGCTCGATGATCCGGCCGCGCGCAATGATTTTATCGAGCCGCATGGCCGTCGGTTTGGTTCGGCGGGGGTCCTTCGCTGGGCGCGACGCAACTCGACGCGTCACTTCTCCCACTCCAGCGCGCCCTTTTTGATCTCGTAAACCAAACCGAGCACCAGGACGCCGATGAAAAACATAATCGGCCCGAGAATCGCGATCTGGTTCGCGAGAAACTCCCGGTAGATAAACGTCCACGGCACCAAAATCACGATCTCCAGATCGAAGAGCATGAAGAGCAGGGCGGTGAGGTAAAATTTCACCGAGAAACGCGTGTGGACGATGCCGTCGGCGGGTATGCCGCATTCGTAGGCGGAGTCCTTGATCTTCGTGTGCTTCCCCCGTTGCCCAAAAAGGTGGCTCGCGGCGATGATGGTCGCGGTGATGCCCGCGGCCAGCAGGGCTTGGATCAGGAACGGAAGATACGCGGCGGAAGTCATGTCGATGAGGCTGCAATGAATTGGGCGCACCCGCCCGCGGGCCGCAAGAGGGAATTTCGCCCGTCGCGCGGCTTCCGCCCCTTCCGCCCCGCGGTCAGTCGAGCGGCACGATTTTCACCGACTTCGTCTTGGTCGATCCGACCCCGAGCGATTCTGCAAACTCGAGCGTGCGGATTTCGTCGGAGATGTCGACGAACCCGCCCTTTTTCCGCAGGGCGTTCATCCGGTCGCGCAACAGCGAATCCAGCATGACCGGGTCCGTGCTCAGCCAGAGCAGCGGCTCGGAGTTCGAGTAAAGCGAATTGAAAAACGGTCCGCCAATGAACTGGTAGTGCTCCAGGCTCGCGAGCGTGAACATCCACGTCTGCCGCAACTCGGGAATCGCGCTCATTTCCGCCACCGCCGCCGGCGCATTGGCCGGCGAGCGGAAGAACCGCGCCGTGTTCGAGGCGTTCCACAGCGTGGCGTTCACCAGCGCGCCGTTCACCCCCAGCGTCGGATGGTCCGTATAGACCGGCAGGTTGATCCAAAAATCCGCGTCGAGAAACAGCGGCGTCGCCAGAAAACTTTTCCGGTCCTCGTCCTTCGTCGAACTGTTGGGGACGCCCTCGGTCTGCTTCTCCGCGAAGATCGGATCGAAGCGCTGCGGGAGCGGCGAATCGTAGAACCAGACCGGATCGTAGAACCGGCCCGACTCCAGCACGTAAACCGGATTGCCGTTGAACGGCGTCAGGCCCGACACGAGCGAAGGCAGATAGCCCGTCATCCGCAGGCGCAGCGCATTGAGGCCGACGAGAAAGATGTCCTTGTTCTCAAATCCGCGCCGCACGAGGGCGGAAATCACCGCTTTGACCAGCGGCACGGGGGTCGCCATACCCGGGCCCGAATCGGCATAAACTTTCAGCCCCGCCTTCTTCTTGGCCCCGGGAACCAGCTTCTTGCCCGACACTTTTTCAAAATTGGCGAACAGCAATTCGACCTGTTTTTCGTAGTTCGCCTCGTCAAATTTCGCGAGACGCGCCTGCCACACCGGTTCGATCGGCGGAGCCTTCGGCGCGACAGCCGGGGCGGCCGCACGCAGACCGGTCGCGACCAAGAGGGCCGCGCAGAGAAGCGGGAGAACAGGAAAGCGCATAGTGGTGTGTGTCGCCTGAGACCGGACGAAGTTTCCTCGGATGCCGAGAAACTTCGGCAAAGGCGCGCGAACTTGACAGGCGGGTGCGTGAGTTGAAAGTGCATTCTTTTCGGCGCGCACCGCGTCTCTTTATGGAGGGGTTCGTTCCACCGCTCCGCCTTCCACCGCTCCATGCCCGTCATCAAACCCACCTGCGTCCGCGACCTGAAGCTGCGCGTCAATCTCGCCGACGTCGTCTCCCGCATGGTCACCCTGCGCAAGGCGGGCGGCGCACGCCTCAAGGGCCTGTGTCCGTTTCACAACGAAAAAACCCCCTCGTTCAACGTCGATCCCGACAAGGGCTACTACCACTGCTTCGGCTGCGGCAAAAGCGGCGACATCATTTCCTTCGTCCGCGAGACCGAGCAGCTGAATTTTTCCGAGGCGGTCGAGGCCCTCGGTAAACGCTTCGGCATTCCCATCGAATACGAAGAGGGCTCCGGCGGTCCCAGCAACGCCGACCGCACCCTGCGCCAGGAGGTGTTCGACCTTCATGACGCCGCCGCCGAACATTTCTATCAGGCCTTCAAAGCCAAGGACGCCACCGGCGACGCCCTGCGCCAGCTCTGGACCGAGAAACGCCGGTTCACGCCCGAACTTGCCGACGAATTCAAGATCGGCGCCGCCGATGCCCAGGGCAGCGGACTGGGCGCTGCGATGATGCGCCGAAAATTTTCCGAGGAAGCCCTCCGCCGCTGCGGGCTGTTTTTCATCTACGACGACGCGGCCATCACCCTGCAGACCCTGCGTCCGCGCTTTCGGGGCCGGCTGATGATTCCCATCCGCGACCATCAGGGCCGCGTCTGCGCCTTCACCGCGCGCCAGACGGACCTAACGCCCGAGGACGACCCGGCGAAGGATGCCAAATACGTCAACTCCCCCGAAACGCCGATTTTCACGAAGGGCAATCTGCTCTTCAACCTCGACCGCGCCCGCACGGCCGTCGGCGAGGGCAAACCCTTTGTGATGGTTGAAGGCCAGCTCGACGCGCTGCGCTGTTGGTCCGTCGGCCTCAAAACCGCGATCGCCCCCCAGGGCACCTCGATCACGGAGGGCCAGCTCGTCCTCCTCCGCCGCTACCACACCAAGGTCGAGTGCTTTTTCGACAGCGACAGCGCCGGCCAGAAAGCCGCGCTGCGTTTCCTGCCGATGGCCCTAAAGGCCGGCCTCGAAATCCGGTTCCTCACCCTGGCCGGCGACGGCAAAGTCGACCCCGACCTGCTCTTCCTCGAACGCGGGCTCGCCGCCTACGACGAGGTGCGCCGCGACGCGAAGAGCGCCATGGCGTTCGCGTGCCGCGCCGCCCTCCCCGACCCGCTCACCGCATCGGCCGAACTGAAGTCCCGCGCCGCGCAAACCGTCTTCGAAATCATTGCCCACGCCGAGAGCGAGGTCACCCGCTCCGAGTTCATCAACGAAACGTCATCCCACCTGCGCCTCCCGCTCGCGGCCGCCCAGAAGGATTTCCAGACATTTCTCCACCGCCAAAGCCGCCAGGCCGCCGCCCGCCCCGCCGCCACCCCGCCCGAAGGCGTCGCCCCGGCCCTCCCGCGCACCGCCCACACCCCGGAACGCGACCTCCTCCTGCTCTGCCTCCATTTCGAGACCATCGGCAAGCCGCTCAGCCTTTCCATCCCGCACGACTGGATTGACCTCGCCCACCCCGCCGGGGCCCTCCTCAACCGCTTCCTCGGCGAATTCGAACACGACCTCTGGCCGGGCAAGGACCACCTCGAAAACCTCCTCGAATCCGACGCCGAGCGTTCCCTCGTGGCCTCCCTCCTCTTCGAAACCCCCGGCTTCGAGGAGCCGCTCAAGGTCGCCCAGGAGGGTTTGCGCCTCTTGCGCAGCCGGGCGCTGGAGCCCCGCCTCCGGCAAATAGAACTTGCCTTGGCCAACCCCCATGCGGACATTGAATCTGACCCAATTTCTCTGTTGAAAGAACGTTCTGAATTGCACCGCCTGCTCCGCCAGCCCATCGCGTTGGCGGCTTCCGCCTGACCTTTTTTCCGTCCGCTCCGTCCTTCTTCCCTCCATGCCGCGCAAAGCTAAGTCCGCATCCGTCGATTCCGCCCAGTCCGAAGCCGTCGAGGCCGTCCTCGCCAAACACACGCCCGCCGGCGCCGACGGGGCCGTCCCCGGGGCGGATATTCCGGCCGGCGGCATCAACGACAAGATCCGCCACCTGATCCGTCTCTCGAAGGAGCAGGGTTACCTCACGTTCGACGACATCAACGAGGCCCTGCCCGAGTCCGTCGAAAACCAGGAGGAAATCGACAACGTCCTCTCCATCCTGCAGAACCTCGAAATCGAAATCCTTGAGCCCGACCAGGTCGAGGACTACAAGGCCCGCCAGGAAGAGGCCGAGGAAGAAGAGAGCCGCACCTCCCAGAACGACATCCTCGACGACCCCGTCCGGATGTATCTCAAGCAAATGGGCCAGGTCCCGTTGCTCACCCGCGAACAGGAAGTCGAAATCTCCAAACGCATCGAAAACGCCGAGCTTAAGGCGCAGACTGTCCTCTTCGAGGCGTCCGCCGTCGGCAACTACATCGGCACGCTCGGGGCCAAGCTCCTCAACCGCGAGGAACGCTTCGACCGCATCGTCATCGACAAGAAAATCGATTCCCGCGAAGCCTACTTCAAGGGCCTGCCGAAGCTCGTCGAAAACACGCAGCACTCCGAGGCCGGCACCGCCGAGGCCTGGGAGGAGTATCTCCACGCCAAGGGCGACGCCGAAAAGAAAAAGGTCTTCGCCAAATTCCGGAAGCGCGAAAACGTCCTCCGCTCCTTCTTCTCGAAATTCTTTTTCAAGCTCAAGGTCTACGAGGAATACCTCGAAAACCTCCGCCCCACCCTCGAGGAAATCGAATCCCTCCATCTCCAGCTCGAACGCGCCAAACACCCGAAATCCAAGAAGGACGCCGCGATCGACACGAAGGCCATCCACGTCCGCCTTAAACAAATCGAGGCCGTCCAGCGCATCACGCCTGCCGAGATGCAACGCGTGGTCACCCAGACTTTCGTCCACGTCCGCGAGGCCCACAAGGCCAAGACCGAAATGGTCGAGGCCAACCTCCGCCTCGTCATCTCCATCGCGAAGAAATACACCAACCGCGGCCTCTCCTTCCTCGACCTCATCCAGGAGGGCAACATGGGCCTGATGAAGGCCGTCGAGAAATTCGAGTATCGCCGCGGCTACAAATTCTCCACCTACGCGACCTGGTGGATCCGCCAGGCCATCACCCGTTCCATCGCCGACCAGGCGCGCACCATCCGCATCCCGGTCCACATGATCGAGACCTTGAACAAGGTCATGCAGGTGCAGAAACAACTCCTCCAGGAATACGGCCACGAACCGACCCCCGACGAGGTGGCCGACGAGATGAACCTGCCCGTCGAACGCGTGCAGCAAATCATGAAGATGGCCCAGCAGCCCATCTCCCTCCAATCGCCTGTCGGCGACGGCGACGACACCTCCTTCGGCGATTTCATCGAGGACAAGTCCGCCGAGAACCCCTACGACATGACGGCCTACTCGCTCCTCCGCGAAAAGATCGTCGACGTCCTCGACTCCCTCACCGAACGCGAGCGCCGCGTCCTTTCCCTCCGCTTCGGCCTCGTCGACGGCTACAGCCGCACGCTCGAGGAGGTCGGCAAGCAGTTTAAGGTCACCCGCGAGCGCATCCGTCAGATCGAGGCCAAGGCCCTCCGGAAGATGCGTCATCCGACGCGCATCCGCCAGCTCCACGGCTTCTTCGACGCCGAGCAAATCGACAACGCGCAAAATTTGATGAAGATCGCCGCGACGTCGCGTCCCCCGGCCGCTCCCGGTGCTCCGGGCCCGTCCTCCGGCGGTCCGCTCGGTCCGGGCAGCCTGCCGGGCGGGCTCGGTTTCCCCACGCCAAAGCTCTAAACCAAGCCGGGGCCCGCGGGCACCCTCGCGTCGCGCCATGCCTTTCACCGCCAGACTGCTCACGCTGCTGGCGGTGATTTCATTTCTGGGCGCGTGTGCCCACGTCGCCCCGCCGGCCGCCACCACCGGCACCGGCCGCGATGACCGGACCGCCGAGATATCGCCGCCTGTCGCCGACGCACTCCAGCCGGCTTCGCGCGCCCTCGTCGGACGTATCCTCGCCGTCGATGCCGCCCGCGGCTTCGCGTTTGTCGCACTGACCGCCGCTCCCCCGGACGCCGCCCTTGCCGACGGCGCCGGGTTCATCACACGCACCGACGACCTGCGCGAAACCGGCCGCCTCCGCGCCTCGCGCTACGTCCGCGGTCGCACCCTCGGCGCACAAATTCTCTCCGGCCAACCGGCCGCGGGTGACGAGGTTGTGTTTTAGGGCCCCAGCGGAAATCGTTTTCCCTCTTTACAGGTTCCAACCCCGGCCTACGTTCTCTCCCCTATGACCACGTTTACCACTTTCTTCGCCAGCATCATGGGCCTCGGGCCCGGAGAACTCGTCATTATTCTCGTCATTCTCCTCGTACTGTTCGGCGGCACCAAGCTGCCCGCCCTCGCCAAAGGCCTCGGTCAGTCGATTAAAGAATTCAAGAAATCGTCCAAGGACGAAGAGCCCGACGCCAAACCCGCCGAAGCTCCGGTCGCCCCGGCCCCCGAGGCCAAGAAGCCCGAGCCCGTCAAGACCCACGGCTCGAACTGAGTCCGTCCGCGGCCACGACGTCGCCGTCGCATTCGCCCAGCCCGCGCGCCCTCACCGGCGCGCTTTTTTTTGGCCTCAATCCGCCATCATATCTTCCGGCGGTTCGTCGACGCGCTCGCGCACCCATACCTTGAACGCCGCGATATGCACCGGCGCGCCCAAGGCCAACAGTTCGTCGCCCGCCAACACCGTCTCCTGGGCCCGCGGATTGAGAATGCGCAACCCACCGCGGTTCACCCCGGCGATCTGCACGCCGTGATTCTGCGCCGGCGACAGTCCGCCGAGCGTATGACCCGCCGCGCGGCTCCACGACGGGATCTTCACCGCTTCCATCCGCACCTCCTCGAACAGTGAATCCGAGGCCGGCGCACCCGACACCGCGCCGAGAAACGCCTTGCCGCCGTTGACCTGCTCCGAGGTCCCCAGCAGCAGCACTTTGTCGCGCGGGTAGAGCACCGCGTCGGGCGGCGGCAGCGGGATCATGAAACCTTGCCGCTCGATCCCGACGACCGAACATCCGAAGCGCGTGCGCAGGCCGAGGTCCGCAATCTTCTTCCCTTGGCAATCCGCCAGGTCCGGCAGCGTGCAATCGATCATGTGCAGGTTCCACTCGCTGTGCGGCTGCAGCCACGGCGCCGTCGTCGCGGTCATCTTGTTGTCACCCGTCTCGATCACGCTCATCAGTTCCACCTCCATCTCGCTGTGCCAGTAGATCAATTTGCGCCGCAGCACGAGCAACGCCACCGCCGCGACCACCGCGCTGAATAACAACAGCCACTTCGCCGTCCCGTCCGCCGGCTGGATCGCCGCCAGCCACATGAACATCCCCCCGCCCGCGAGAATTTTCAGCCCCGTCTCGACCAACGGCCGCAGCCGCTTCGCGTGGGCGCTGCCCTTCGTCGAAACCTCGGCGTAGAGCATCGCCATCGCCGACACGTTGCGCCAGATCGCCACAAGCGGCGCGAGGGTCACCAACACCAGCGTCGCCCAGAAAATCACCTCGAGGTCGTGCGGAAACAGCCGGCCGCTGCCCACCCACGCTTCCGCCATGGCAAAAAACTGGCCCGAAAAAACCACCAGCCCCGTCACAAACAGCATGCCCACGACCACCTGGATCAGGCGCTTGCGGCTGAGTTGCCAGAGCAGATTGCGCGACCGCCGCAACTGCAGCCCGTCCAGCCAACCGTGGTAAGCCCGCACCCAATCCGCCAGCCACCGCGGTTGCCGGCCGATCACCGCGTCGGCGATCACCTCCGAACGCCGCGTCAGAAACGGCGCCCCGAGCGTCGTCAGCAACGACACCCCGACCGCCAGGGGATAGAACCGCGCCGGCACCACCGCCGCCGTGACCCCCAGTTGCGCGATGATAAACGAAAACTCGCCGATCGGCGTCCCCGTGAGCCCCGTCCGCAGCGCATCCTTCAACGGCGTGCCGATCAGCGTCAGTCCGCTCATCACCGCCACCGGTCGCGCCACCAGCGTAAACGCCGCCACCCCCGCAATCAGCCCCGCCGCCCCCCACAGCTCGCGCACATCGATCTGCATGCCGATCGCCACAAAAAACACCGCGCTGAACACGTCGCGCATCCCCTCGAAGGTCCGCTCCACCTGGTGCCGGTGCGACGTCTCCGCCACGATTGTGCCCAGCAAAAACGCCCCGAGCGCCGGCGAGTAGCCCGCCTGCACCGCGACCACCGCCATCCCGAACAACAACGCCGCCAGCCCCAGCGTCTGCAATTCCTCGTCCGCCGCGATACTCATCCGCTTCAACAGCCACGGCACCAGCAACAGGCCCAGCACCCCCGCCAGCACGACAAACGCCCCCAGCTGCAGCAACGTGGACCCCACCTGCGCACCGCCGCCCGCATCGATTTTCACGATCGAGTTGAGCAACGTCAGCATCACCACCGCCACCACGTCCTCGAGCACCGAGATCCCCATCGCCAGCTGCCCCGCCCGCTCGTGATTCGTGCCCGTCTCGTGCAAAATCTTCCCGATGATCGCCGACGACGACACCATCAGCATGCCCGCCAGAAACAGGCTCTCCGTGCTCGACCAGCCCAGCGCGGCCCCGAGCAGCCGCGACAAATAATACATCACGATCGCCCCGCAAAACGTCGCCAGCATCAGCCCCGGTCCCAGCCGCCGCATTTTCCGCAAACTCAGCCCGAGGCCGATCGAAAACATCAGGAACACCAGCCCCACCTGCGCCAGAGTCTCGATGCTCCCCGCGTCCTGCACCAACGCAAAGGGCGGCGACTTCGGCCCCGCCACAATGCCCGCCACGAGAAACCCGACCACCACGGACAAACCGATGCGCTGGCAGAGCCACCCGACGATGCCCGCCACCACCAGCACCACCGCAAGATCTTGGATAAAGTGAAGTCCGTGCATACGCCGCGCAGCCATGAACACGCGACCAACCCCCGGGCGCGTCAAGCCCGCCCTCGCCCCCGGCCCGTTCCCCGGCGCTTCCCGTGCTTTCCCTCGTTGACACTCCTGGCCCGCGCCGATTCGTTTCCGTCGGCGGCAACGCCGCCACTCCGCTTCCCCGCTCCCGCAATCATGGCCAACATCTTCGGCTACTTCTCCAACGACATCGGCATCGACCTCGGCACCGCCAACACGCTCGTTTACGTGAAAGACAAGGGCATCGTCCTGCGCGAGCCCTCGGTCGTGGCCCTCGATACCGTCACCCGCAAAGTCCGCGCCGTCGGCGACGAAGCGAAAAAGATGCTCGGCCGCACCCCCGGCAACATCACCGCCATCCGCCCCATGAAGGACGGCGTCATCGCCGACTTCGACGTCACCGAGGCGATGCTGCGCTATTTCATCCGGAAAGTTTCCAGCAGCGCCTTCCGCGCCCCGCCCCGCGTCGTCATCGCCATCCCCTCCGGCATCACCGAGGTGGAAAAACGCGCCGTCAAGGAATCCGCCATGCACGCCGGCGCCCGCGACGTCATCACCATTCCCGAACCCATGGCCGCAGCCATCGGTGTCGGCCTCCCCATCGACGAACCCGCCGCCAACATGATCGTCGATATCGGCGGCGGTACCACCGAGATCGCCGTCATTTCCCTCAACGGTATCGTGTTTTCGAAATCCATCCGCGTCGCCGGCGACGAATTGGACAGCGCCATCATCGACTACATGAAGCGCGCCTACAACCTCCTCATCGGCGAGCGCACCGCGGAAGAAATCAAGTGCCGCGTCGGCTCCGCCTACCCGCTCGACGAAGAGCTCACGATGGAGGTCAAGGGCCGCGACTCCGTGGCCGGCCTGCCCAAGACCATCCACATCACCTCGCAGGAAATCCGTGAAGCCCTCGCCGACACGATTTCCAACATCGTCGACGCCGTGCGCGTAACCCTCGAACGCTGCCCGCCCGAACTCTCCGCCGACCTCGTGGACCGCGGCTTCGTGATGGCCGGCGGCGGCGCCCTCATCCGCGGCATCGACAAACTCCTCAGCGAAAAAACCGGCCTCCCCGTGACCGTCAGCGACGACCCCCTCTCCGCCGTCGCCAACGGCACCGGCGCCGTCCTCAACGACCTCTCCTGGCTGATGCAGAACGTGTGAGGCGGCCGACGGAGCGCGGGGCTTCAGCCCGCGCTGGTTTTGTTTTCATGCCGCCCCCCCCGGAAACATTTTCCGTGTCTTCCGCGGGTTCCGTGGGCAAATAATCCGTCCCGCCCGTGCCCTTCCGCCGCTTCGCCACCCACCGCCCGTTTGCCACCCTCGGCTTCGTCGTCGTCGCGTGGCTGCTGCTGCCGGTCGGCGTAAAAACCTTCTCCCGCGCGAGTTTCTTTGAACTCACCGCCCCGGTCACCGTCGCCGCCGACTATGCGCGCGGCCTCCAGGAATACTGGTCGCTCCGCCTCCACTCGAACCACGAACTCATCGTCGCCGGCCGCGACCTCGCCCGCATCAACGCCTCCTACGAATTCGCCGTGCAGCAAAACGCCGAACTGCAGGCCGGCCTCGAACGCCTCGAAGCTCTCCTCCGCCTCCCGTCCTACAGCAACTACCGCCTCGAACACGCCCGCGTGGCCCGCCGCGACTTCTCCGGCTGGTGGCAGCGCATCGTCCTCCGCAAGGGCCAGAACTTCGGCCTCACCGTCGGCGCCCCCGTGGTCTTCAGCGGCGGCGTCGTCGGCCGCGTCACCGAAGTCTACTCCACCACCGCCGTCGTCGAACTCATCAGCAGCCCCAACGTCCGCCTCGCCGGCGTCATCGAGGGCGACACCAACGCCATGAGCTATCAGGGCGGCCTCAACCCCACCTTCGGCCCGCCCCGGGGCGTCGTCGAATTCGTGCCGCTCGACGTCTTCGCCAGCCCCACCGCCACGAAACGCCTCGTCACCTCCGGTTTCGGCGGCGTCTTCCCTCCGGGCCTCACCATCGGCGTCGTCACCAAGGTCGAGCCCAGCACCGACGGCCTCTTCAAAACCGGCGAGGTCAAACTCGACGAGCGCCTCGGCTCCCTCACCGAGGTCACCGTCCTCGTCCCGCTGACCCCGGAGTGATTCGCCTCCGGCACCCGGCCCGACGACGAATGTGCGCAACGTTTATTCGTCACCCCGCGCTCCGCCCGCCCTCCTCCCCTCACTCCCTGCCCGCGATGCGCCTCCCTCTCGTCACCGCCCTCACGCTGCTCCTCCTCTGGACCCTCGTCGCGCAGGTCAACCACGCGCTCACCGGGCTCCGCGTCTATCTCTTCGTCGGCAGTCTCTTCGTCACCTTCGCCGCTCTCAAACTCCCGCTGCGCTCCGGCCTCGGCGCCTCCCTCCTCGGCGGCCTGCTCTGCGACGCCAACGCCCCCGTCGCCTTCGGCACCCACACTCTGCTCTTCGCCGCCGCCCACGCCGTGGTCTTCCACCTCCGCGACCGCCTGCCGCGGGACGACACCCTCGCGCGCGTCATCGTGGCGCTCCTCGCCAACCTCGCGCTCTTCCTGATGTTTTCGTTCATTCAGATCGCCCGCTCGCCCGCCCCCGCCGTCGCGTGGCCGCGCCTCATCGCCGACCTCGCCTGCTCCCAGATTTTCCTCGCGCTCGTCGCCCCCTGGTTCTTCGCCCTGCAACTCCGCGCGGTCACCCTGGCCGGCTCCTCCCGCGACCTCGCCGTCTAGCCCGATGCCCTCGTCCGAGTCCAATCTCGCCGACCACTCCGGCGGCCTCCTCCAGTCCCACAAGGGCTACGACCCGCGCGTCATCTTCTTCTACTTCGTCGTCGCCGCCCTCCTCCTCATCCTCGCCGGCGGACTCGCCTACCAGCAGCTGTTCAAAACCGACACCTACAACGAGCGCGAACGCGTCCAAAGCCAGCGCCGCGTCCTCGTCCCCGGCCCACGCGGCAACATCTACGCCCGCGACGGCGTCACCGTCCTCGTCGGCAACCGGCCCCGCTTCTCCGTCGTGCTCTACCTCGACGAACTCAAATCCGAATTCCTCCGCGAAGCCCGCGTCATCCGCCGCAACTACCGCGCCTCCGGCCTCACCGACCTGCCGTTCCCCCAGATGGCCCGCGTCAGCGTCGTCCAGCACTACCTCGACGAGGTGAACAAAATCCTGGACCGCACCGAAAAGGTCGACGCCAAGTCCCTCGCCCGCCACTTCGGCGACCAACTCCTCCTCCCCTACACCCTGATCGACGACCTCACCGGCCAGGAATACGCCCGCCTGATCGAGAGCCTCCCGGTGCGCTCCCCCCTCCAGGTTTACACCTCGAGCACCCGTTCCTACCCCTTCGGCTCCGCCGCCGCCCACGCCCTCGGGTATGTCCGGATCAACGACAACGTCACCGCCGACGACTTCCCCGGCGAAGACCTCGCCACCTTCAAAATGGCCGGCTCCGTCGGCAAAGACGGCCTTGAGAAAACCTTCGACGACCAGCTGCAGGGCGAAGCCGGCGGCACCATCTTCCGCGTCGATCCCTCCGGCTACAAAATCAACCCGCCCCTCGAAAAACGCCTCCCCGTCCAGGGCAAAAACCTCGTCAGTTCCCTCGACATCGACCTCCAGCTCGCCGCCGAACAGTCCATCGGCGACCAGATCGGCGCCGCCGTCGCCCTCGACGTTTCCACCGGCGAAGTCCTGACGATGGTCAGCAAACCCGACTACGATCTCGCGGAGTTTTCCCCGCGCGTCAGCGCCGCCACCTACGCCGGGATCCAGGCCAAAGGCGGCGAGTTCAACCGCGCCCTCAGCGGTCTCTACCCGCCCGGCTCCACCTACAAAATCCTCACCTCCATCGCCGGCCTCCGCAGCGGAACCATCGCCCCCGACGAGGCCATCATCGACTGCCAGGGCGTGCTCCAGCGCTTCAACCGCCGCCTCGTCTGCTACAACGGCATCGGCATTCACCACGACGTCCTGCTCCGCCAGGCGATCGCCGAAAGCTGCGATATCTATTTCTACGAAGTCGGCTGGCGCACCACGCCCGAGGTGGTCGCGGCCGAAGCCCGCCGCTTCCACTTCGACCGCCGCACCGGCATCGAACTGCCCGGCGAAACCCGCCGGATGTTCGTCCCCGACAACGCCTGGAAAGAACGCACCAAGGGGGAAAAATGGTTCCCCGGTGACACCGCCAACATGGCCATCGGCCAGGGCTTCGTCCTGGCGACCCCGCTTCAGATGGCCTGCTTCACCGCCTCCGTCGCCCGCGGCGAAGTCCACACGCAGCCCACCCTCGTGCACGATCCGAACCGCCCGACCCAGCACACCGAGTCCATCGGCCTCACCCCCGCCCAGCGTCTCGCGCTGTTCGAGGGCATGGAAGCCTGCACGCTCCCCCCCAGGGGCACCGCGCGCAACATGACCACCGTCGAGCTGCAAAAAATCCCCGGCGTGCGCATCGCCGGAAAAACCGGCACCGCGCAGGTCAACACCAAGGCGGGCACCCTCAACATCGCGTGGTTCATCTGCTTCGCCCCCGTCGAAAAACCCGAGATCGCCATCGCCGTCGCCCTCGAGGGCGACACCCCCGGCGAGGAATACGGCGGCGGCCGCAACGCCGCCCCCGTCGCCAGCGCCATCCTCAAGAAATATTTCGAAAAGAAAAACCGGCCCGCCACCCCGATCTTTCAGCCCTTCAAGCCCAACTGACGCTCGGCCGGCCGGCCCGCCCGCCGCGCCGCGCGCAACGCCTGCCGCGCCCGCCGGAACACCGCCGCCGGCTCCGCCCACGTCTCCCGCGCGCCATACCGCACGCGCTGCAATTCCACGACCACGGCCTCCGTCTCCGGAATCCGGTGACCGCACTCCGCGATCTCCCCGAGCCACCGCCCCGCCGTCGCCCGCACCGGATCGCCGGGCCGCCCGCCGCGCCACTGCAGCCGCCCCCGCAGCCACCCGCGGCCCTGCGTCCACCACCACCACGCGAAGCCGCCCACCGCCGCCACGGTCGCCGCCACTTTGACCAGCCGCGCCCCGTCCCACGGCCCGGCGACCCACCCCTTCAGGCCCGCATGGAGGCGCTCCAACGCCTGCCGGAAAACCACCCCCGTGTTCTGCGTCGCGGTCTTCACCGCCCGCAGCGTCTCCACCTGCGAGCGCTGGTCGAAGTTGACGATCCGCCGGTACCAAAACACCCGCAGGCTGTCGAACCGCGCCGACCAACTCCGGTCGAGCCGGCTCGCCAGCGCCGCCTCGCCCTTGGCCTCGTTGCCCAGCGCCGACCCGACCGCGCCCAACGCATCGACCCGCCGCCACGCCCCCGTCGCCTCGTCAAACACCTCCGCCCACGCGTGCGCATCCGAATTCCGGATCGTAAAATTGTTCGAGAACGCGTTCCACGATCCGCCCCGAAACCCCGTTACCACCCGCGCCGGAAAGCCCGCGGTCCGCGCCAACAGCACGAGCGATCCCGCGAACAGCTCGCAATGCCCCGCCTCGTGCGACACCAACCACCGCACCAGCGGATCGCCCTCCCCGTCCGGCACCCGCGGCGAGAGCGAGTAACCGTGGTTCTTCCGCAGCCAGTCCTCCGCCCGCCGCGAAAATTCCTCCGCCGAAACCGCCGCGCTCCCCGCCGTGATCTCCGCGACCGTCCCCGCCAGCCGCGCCCGGTCCGCCTCGCCCACGGCGACGCGCACCTGCAGCGCCGTGCGCAACAACGCCGCCGCGTCCCGCTCCTGCCACCGCTTCGCGAACGCCGGATCGCGCAACGCACCCGACGCGTCGAGCCCCTCGACCCGGTAGGCCGTCATCGACACCGGTTCGTCGCGCAGCGCCACCACGTTCAGCTCGGCCGCCAGCTGGAAATTCTGCGGCTCGCGGAACTGCAGCCGCTCAAATTCACCCAGCAGCGGCAGGTAGCGGCTCACCCCCGATTCGAGGTAAAACGTCCAGAAAACCGCCTCGCCGAGCCGCGGCCGCGCCTCGCCGCGCAGCGCCGTGTCCGTGCGCTCGCGGCCCAGCGCCGCCTTCCGCATCCCGGGCGAAAACCGAAACGTCCCGTTCCGATACTCGTCGAGCACCAGCATGCGCCAGTAGGGCGCGGCCGGGATCTGCCCCCGGTCCGACACATCCACGCTCAGCGCCACGCTCGTGTCCTGCTGGATCTCCGTCACGTCGCCGAACTTGATCGAATCGCTGAACCCCGTCCGCGCCTTCTTCGAGATGTAACGGTCGAGAAACAGGCTGTTCTCCAGTTGAAACCGCGGGATCGCCAGGAACAGCAGCGCCGCCACCGCCACGACACCCACAAACAGCGCCGCCCCCAGCGTCACCACGCGCCAGTCCGCCACCTCGCGCAGCCGCCGGAACAGTTTCCGCCAGTCCGCATGCGCCGCCCACGCCGGCAGTTCCCCGGCCTTGTGCGGCACCGGCTTCGCCCCGCCCTCGGCCGCCTCCGTCAGCGTGATCACGAGAAGAAATCCCAGCGCGCACCCGGTGTAGATGAGGATCTGCACCGCGAACAACAGCGACACCGTCAGCACGCCGGCCACCACGATCAGAAACAGCCCCATCACGATCACCTGCAGATCGTCGCGCCGCTGCCGATAACTGATCCCACGATACAGCAGCAGCAGAATCCCCAGCCGCACCATCGCCGGCAGCACCTCCGCCGTCAGCCAAAGGTCGCCCGCAAAAAACGCCACGATCACCGGAAACGCGAGGGTGTGCACGAGCGCCGGCACCCGCGCCGGCCACCGCGGCCAGATCAGCGCCGCCCCCGTCGTCACCGTCGTCAGCGCCATCAACGTCCACGCCTCCACGTCCATGTAGAGCACCGTCCACACCGCGAGCAGCGTCAGCCCACCGCCGAGCAGCCACTTCAACTGGTGCAACTCCTCCACGCCCAGCTGCGGCCGTTTCCCGCGCCCCGCCCCCGCGCTGCTTTTTTCGCCCGCGCTCATACCGACGCCGCCCTTTCCCCGTCGACCATCGCCACCACGCCCCGCGCCCCGTCGGGCACAAAGGTCATCACATTTTTCCGCCCCCGCCCCTCGCTTCGCTCCTCCGCCGTCCGTCCGTCGGGATCTTTCGCCCGCCCCACGTCCTCCGCGCATCGCACGGTGGCGAGCCGGTCCAGAAACGCCTCCACATCGTGCACCCGCCGCACCGGCATCGGCGCATCCGCGTCGATCGCCACCCCGGTCAGCCGGCCCGCGCGAAACAGATCCTCCGCCAGCGACGCACAAAAACTCACCAGCAGCTCAAACTGCTCCGGCCGCGTCCACACTCCGGCATCCGTCCGCAGCCACAGCGAAAAACCCTCCGCGCTCTCCGCCGCAAACTGCCGCACCAGCAGCGTCTGCGTCCGCGCGCTCGCCTTCCAATGGATCAACCGGTGCGAATCGCCCACCGCATAGCGCCGCAACGCGTGCAAATCCCCGCCCGTCCCCGCCCGCGCCACCCGCTCCCCGCCCGCCGGCCGCCGCGCCGAGATGACCGCGTGCCGCCGATACTCCACCGGCGCCGGCCACACCACCGCCTCGGCGCTCAGCTCCGTGCCGATTTCTTTTTTCAAAAACCCAAAGGGAAACAGCGACCCGACGCCGGCCAGTTCCACCCGCAACACGCCCCGTTTTTCCGGTTTGCAGCCCCACTCAAGCCGCACCTCGCCCTCCGGCTCCAGCCGCGAGCGCAACGCCAGGCGGCCCCGCGTCACCGCCGCCTCCGCCTTGGCCAGCATCGCCCGCACATCGATCCCGCGCCCCGTCACCGTCGATTCCGCGCGCTGCGCCACCGCCGGGTCCAGCGTCCGCGACGCCAGCTCGAACCACAACCCGTAGGTCGGCAGAAACGTTTTCCGGTTCCTCAGCTCCAGGCCCACGACCGCGTCATGCCCCGCGCGCAGCGGCACCGCCAGCCGCAGCCGCCAGCCCACCCCGCGCAGGTTCAGCCACGACAACACGCCGCTCAAAATCAAACACCCCAGCAGCAGCGAGAGCGTGATGAACAAAATATTGCTCGACGAATTGTAGGCCGCCGTGCCGATGCCCATCGACAACCCGATGAGCAGCACGCCCGGCAGCGTCGGCACGATCCGATGCCCCCGCTGCGGATGCACCAGGGCCCACAGCAGCGCGCTCCACGTGAACGTCCGTCGCGCCCCGCCCCGGACCCCCGGGCCGCCCCACCGCTCCGCCTCGTCCGCCGTCGTCATCCTCGGAAAAGCTTCACGCGGCCTTTTTCAATTTTCACCATGGGTCGTTCTCTGGAGCTTGGAGGTGGGAGCTTCCGCGCGCCGCGCGCTCACACCGGCGTCGGAATCGCCGCGATGATCCGCTTCAGCACCGCGCCCACCGCCCGCCGCTCCTCCAGCGCATCGCTCGTCTGCCGCGCCAGACCCAGCCGGTGCGCCAGCACCGGGGTCACCAATTCCGCGACATCGTCCGGCAGCACAAAATCGCGCCCGTGCACCAGCGCCCGCGCCTGCGCCGCCGTGCGCAGCGCCAGCCCGCCCCGCACGCTCACCCCCGCCCGAAACTCCGCCTCCGTGCGCGTCGCCGTCACAATCTTCAACACGTAGTCGAGCACGCTCTCCTCGACGAACACCCGGTGCGCCAGCGCCTGCAGCTGCAGCACGTCGCCCCGCGTCACCACCGGATTGAGCGCGATCCCGTCGTAGCCGCCGCGCTGCGTCCGTAAAATCTCCAGCTCGTCCGCCGCCTGCGGATACCCCATCTGCAGCCGCATCAAAAACCGGTCCATCTGGCTTTCCGGCAGCGGAAACGTCCCTTCGTAGTCCACCGGATTTTGCGTCGCGAACACCATGAACGGCGCGCCCACCGCATGAGCCTCGCCGTCCACCGTCACCCGCGCCCGGTCCATCACCTCCAGCAGCGCCGACTGCGTCTTCGGCGTCGCCCGGTTGATCTCGTCCGCCAGCACGACGTTCGCGAACACCGGTCCTTTCTTGAACACAAACTCCTTCAGCGTCTCGTCGTAAATCGCCACGCCCGTCACGTCGCTCGGCAACAGGTCGCTCGTAAACTGCACCCGCGAAAACGCGCAGTCCATCGACCGCGCCAGCGAATAGGCCAGCGTCGTCTTCCCCACCCCCGGCAAATCCTCGATCAGCAGATGCCCGCCCGCGACGAGACACACGAGCACCTGCTCGACGACATCGTCCTTGCCCTTGATCGTTACGCGCATGTTCGCGCGCAGCCGCTCCAGCGCCTGCTTCGCCTCGGTCATCTGCCCCGCCTGCACAAAATCGCTCATGGGGGCGGACACTAGTCGCACCCGTCTCCGGCGCAAACGCGTTCTTCCGCTCAGCCCTGGTCGAGCAGTTTGATGACCGCCGACATGTCCTCCTCGCCGAGCCCGCGCGCCTCCGCCGTCTTCAACGTTTCCCGCAGCATTTCCAGCATCGGAAAATCCGTGCAACCGGCCAGGCCCGCGGCGAGCCGCATGTCCTTGTGCAGATGCTTCACCGAAAACTGCGGCGCGAAATCCCCCGCCCGCAGCTTCGGCTCTTTCAGTTTCGCCAACGGCGAATAGCTCGTGTGCTTCGCCAGCACCGCGAAGAACACGTCGTCGCTGATCCCCGCCCGCCGCGCGATCGTGATCGCCTCCACCAGCCCCTGCATCTGCGCCGCGACATTCAGATTCGTCGCGAGTTTGAACGCCGCCGCCTGCTCCGCCGTGCCGATCACAAACCGGTGCGCCGACACCTGCGCCAGCAGCGGCTCAACCTCCGTGATCAGTGCCGCCTCGCCGCCGAGGAAAAAAACCGAGAGCTTCTGCTCCGCCGCCGGCTTGCTCCCGCTGAACGGCGCTTCGAGGTAACGCGCCCCGCGCGCCGCCACCGTCGCGGCAAACTCCGCCGCGCTCGCCGGATCGATCGTGCTCGATTGCACCACAATTTTCCCCGCGCCCAACTCCGGCGCGATCTGCCCCAACACCGCGCGCACCGCCGCCGGATCCGCCACAACGATCTGGATCACGTCCGCCGCCCGCGCCACCTCCTCCGCCGTCGTCTTCCACGACGGAAAATCCGGCTGCGCCGTCCGGTTCCACGCCCCCGCGAGTGCCCCCGCCGCCGCGTAATGCCGCGCCCATACGCTGCCGATGATCCCGAGCCCGATGACGCCGATGGTTTTGCTCATAAGGATCTCACGCAACACACCGCCCCGTCCGACGCAAACTTCCGCTTCCGGCCGCCGCGCCGCGCCCGGCACTTCCGTCCCCTCGCCCGCCCTCAGCCGAGGATCTCCAGCAGACGCTCAAACAGCCGGTTCACCCGCTCCTGGTTCGATTTCACGAGATCCTTGAACTTCGTGAAATCGATCTCCGTGCCCTCAAGCCCGTTCGCGTAATTGTCGATCAGCGCAAGACTGTTGTAGCACAGCCCCGCCTCCGTGCAGAGGTCCGCCTCGTGCGCCGCCGTCATGCCGATCACGTCGCCCCAATGCTGCACGATCTTGATCTCCGCCTTCGTCTCGAAACGCGGTCCGCGCATCTGCACATACGTCTTGCCCGCGTGAATCCGAAACTCCGGCGCCAGCTCGGCGATGATCGTCGGGATCAGATTGTTCGCAATCACCGGCGCGCCGCCCTTCAACTCCTGGTCAAAAAACGTCGCCGGTCCCTGTTGCAGCCCCACGTAGTCGCTGCACGACACAAACGTCCCCGGCGGCAGATCCTTCTTCAGCGAACCCACCGAGTTCAGCGACACCACGTCGCGAAACCCCAGATCGGCCAGCGCGCGAATGTTCGCCCGGTAATTGATCGAGTGCGGCGGCAGCGGAAACGCGTAGCCATGGCGGTTGATCAGCGCCTGCTCGCCCCGCGATTTATACGTCACCGGCCCGTATTGGGTCTCGACCGTCTTCACCTCCCACGACGAAAATAGGGTCGAATTGACGATGCTCGTGCCACTGATGAATGCGACTTTCATGCGACGAATCACGCCGCCCCCCGCCTCCGTGACAACGCGAAACCACCGCGCCGTGCCCGCCTTGCTCGTCTTGCTCCTCTGCGCCGGCTGCGCCACCCCGGGTCCCCTCCACGTCTACACCGCCGCGCCCACCCCGTCCGCGCCGCTCCGCGATCTCGACCCCGACACCGCCGCCGTCGGCGAAGTCCCGTCGTTCGTCGCCGCCGACGAATCCCTCCTCGGTTTCGCCTACGATCCGTTCACCGACCACTTCTTCCTGCGCCTCGCACCCGGGGACCGCTTCCGCGTCGTTGACCGCCCCGCCCGCGCCATCAAGCGCGACTTCACCGTCCCGGCCCTCGCTCTCGCCCCCACCACCGCCGGCGGCGACCTCGCCATCCGTCCCGTCGACGGCCACGTCTTCGCCGCGCACCCGACCCAGCCCGCCGTCATCGAGTTCAACCGCTTCGGCCAACTCATCCGCACCCTCCCGCTCGCCACCCTCACCGCCCCGCCGTCCGCCCTTGCCTTCGACACCGCGCGCGACCGCCTCCTCGCCCTGAGCGGCGGCGACCTCGCCCGCATCACCGTCCACGACCGCTCCGGTCAACGCCTCGCCGCCTTCGCGCTCGACCGCGCGGTGACCCTCACCGCTCTCGCCTACGACTCCGCCCAACGCGAGTTCTACGCCCCGCTCGCCCGCGAACCCGCCGTCGGCATCTTCAGCGACCAAGGCCTCCTCCTCCGCACCCTCCCGCTCCCCCCCGCCGCGCCGCCCCCTTTCCTCGACGTCGGCCCCCGCTCCTTCCTGCGCCTTTTCTAAACCCGCTCGTCCCGCGCCCCATGCCGCTCATCGATCTTCCGCTCGCCGAACTCCTCGCCTACCCCGGCCGCAATCCCCGGCCGGCCGACTTCGACGCCTATTGGGACGCCGCCCTCCGCGAACTCGACGCCACCGATCCGCGCCCCGAACTCCGCCCCGCCACCGCCATCGCCCCGCACCACACCGAGGCCTTCGACCTCTGGTTCACCGGCGTCGGCGGCGCCCGCATCTACGCCAAATACCTCCGCCCAAACTCTTCCCATCCGACCTCCCCCTACCGCCACCACACCATCGCCGTCTTCAACTTCAACGCCCTCTCTTCAACGGGCACCGCGTCCCGCCGTGCTCCAGTTCCACGGCTATTCCGGCCACAGCGGCGACTGGCTCGACAAATTCGGCTGGCCCGCCGAGGGCTTCTGCTACGCCGCCCTGGACTGCC
>CAJAYO010000527.1 GCA_903948415.1 uncultured Opitutia bacterium
GCCCTTCATCGCCCCCGTCGTGATCGACGATACCACGGAAGCCGGCGCGCGCGTCCCCGCCGAATTCCTCCGCGTGCCATGGACCCCGCCTCCCCGGCGCCCGACCCTCGCCCCAATTCGTCGACCACATCCAACGCCTCCTCGCCCCACCCTCCAGGCCCTCCGCGTCCGGCACGGGTCGCCCGACCCGTGGATTCGGGCGAACCGGGCTCAAAAACCCGCGCCGCCAAGCCCCGCATCCCTGCAGCGGCGTGGATCGCCACCGCCACCGTCATCGCCAGCGGAGTCACCGCAACTTTCTTCGCGCGCCGCACCTCCGCTCCCGGATCCACGCCGCCCGCCAGCACTCCCCCACTCGCCACCGCGCCCCTCCCCGAAGCCGACCCACTCGTCGCCGAAGCCCGCGCCCTCTCCGAGCCGTGGGATCTCGCGACGCCCGACGACTTCGCGTTCGCCGAAGATTGGCCCAAGCGCGCCGTCGCGCTGGATCCGACCGACGGCGCGGCGGCGGCGGCGTCTCCCGTGGTCGCGGGCGGCACGCGGGTCATGTTGCACCCTTCCGAGACGTGGAGCCCGGCTGCGCGTTCCCGCGCCGAGAAGGCGATCAAACTCGCCCCGAAGGAACCCCGAGCGCGCTTCACCTGGTCCTTCAGCCTGCGCTTCGATCCGCAGCCCCGGGACGAGGCCGTCCGTGCGTGATGTCCGCCAACGGATCGGCGCGGGCGATCAGTCGATCGGCTACGAGCAACTGGGTTAACGGCTCATGCTGATAAATCAGCCGGAAGCGGCGCTGAAGGCGGTGGAGTCGCACTTTGGCTCAGAGACGCGGCGCTACATCGCAAAGACATTTCTCCGCTATAAACCGGTGTGGAATCCGCTGCGCGGCAACCCCCGGTTCGAAGTCCTGCTCAAGGTGCCGGAGCAGAAAAAGCAGCTCGCCCGCTTGCGGGCGCTTTTCCGTAGGCCGCCCGCTTGCCGGCGCTTTACCGTAGGCCGCGGTCTCCGACCCGCCGCCCCCCCCCGTTCGCACCCTCAGCGCGCGAAACGCCGGACTGACGTCCGCCCTCCCCCTCGCTCAATCACTCAAACGCGCGATCACCGCCGGCAGCAGCGCATGTTCCGCCGCGTGCACCTTCGCCGCGAGCGTCTCCAGCGTATCGCCCGCCTCGATGCGCACCGCCATCTGATCGAGAATCGGCCCGCCATCCACCTCGGCTGTCACGCCATGCACCGTGCAGCCCGTGAGCTTCACCCCGCGCCGAAACGCCTGCCCGATCCCGTCAAGTCCCGGGAAACTCGGCAGCAGACTCGGGTGCAGGTTGATGATCTTCCCCGCAAACGCGTTCAGAAACCCCGGCTTCAGCACGCGCATGAACCCCGCGAGCACCACGAGATCCGGCGCAGCTGCTTTCACCGCCGCGATAAACCGCACCTCGCCTTCGCCCTCGAGCTTCGTCTTGAACGGCGCCGGATCGACAAACGCCGCCGGCACGCCGAACCGCGCCCCGAGCGCAAGAATCCCCGCCTCCGGCTGGTCCGCCAAAATCTGCACGACGCGCGCGCGCCCCAGTTTGCCCGCCCGTTGGGCCGAGAGAATCGCCTCGGCATTGGAGCCGCGGCCGGAACCGAGAATGACAACACGCATGAACGTCAGATTTCCCCGGCCGCTTTGATTTTGGCGATGAGATTCGTCGTGCTGAACCCCGCCAGGAACGGCATGAACCGGATCTCCGCCCCGACCGCCTCCAGCGCCCCGCGCTCACCCGGATCGAGCTTCGCCAACGTGTAATCCCCCGCCTTCGTGTAGACATCCGGCCGCAGCGCCAGGATCTCCGCGTCCAGCCGCGGCGTCCCAAAAATAAAAACCCCGTCCACGCACGCCAGCGCCGCGAGCGCATACGCCCGTTGCTCTTCGCTCTGGATCGGCCGCGTCGGCCCCTTGAGCGCCCGCACGCTCGCGTCCGCATTCAACGCGATGAACAACGCGTCGCCCAACGCCCGCGCCTGCTGCAAATAAAACAGATGCCCCGTGTGCAGCAGATCGAAGACCCCATTCGTCAGCACCACGCGCTTCCCCGCCGCGCGCAACGCCTCGCGTCGCGCCACCGCGCCTTCGAGCGCAAAGAGTTTTGGGTTGTCCAGTTTCACGTCCTTGCAAGCCTCACGATTCCTCTCCCGTTGTAAACCGCCTTTCCCGTTCTCGCACCTCCACTGCCTTCCCGCCCCCCGTCGCCCGTCTCCTGTCCCCGCTCTCCCCGTCCCCATGAAACTCCGCCCCGCCGCCGCCCTCGCCCTGCTCCTCGCGCTCGCCACCGCCGCCTACGCCTCGAAAGAAAAACCCGTCATCGGCCTCTCCCTCGACACGCTCAAAGAGGAGCGCTGGCAGCGCGACCGCGACACCTTCACCGCCGCCGTCGAAAAACTCGGCGGCACCGTCCTCGTCCAATCCGCCAACAGCGACGACACCGCCCAAGTCCGCAACGTCGAGTCCCTCATCAGCCGCGGCGTCGATGTCCTCGTCATCGTCCCCCACAACGGCTCCGCGATGACCCGCGCCGTCAAATCCGCCAACGAGGCTAAAATCCCCGTCATCGCCTACGACCGCCTCATCCTCAACGCCTCGATCGATTACTACCTCAGCTTCGACAACGTGAAGGTCGGCGAGGCCCAGGCCGCCTACGCCGCCGCCCGCCTCCCCACGGACCGCAAGGCCCGCATCGTCCGCCTCTACGGCGCCCCCACCGACAACAACGCGAAGATGTTCAAGCAGGGCCAGGACAACATCCTCCTCCCGCTTATCGCCGCTGGAAAAATCGAAGTCGTCCACGAAGACTGGGCGCTCGATTGGAAACCCGAGAACGGCAAGAAAATCATGAACGCCGCACTCACCAAGGCCGGCCGCGCCATCGACGCCGTGGTCGCCTCCAACGACGGCATCGCCGGCGGCGCCATCCAAGCCCTCACCGAAGACGGCCTCGCCGGCAAAGTCCTCGTCACCGGCCAGGACGCCGACCTCGCCGCCTGCCAACGGATCCAGCGCGGCACCCAGGCCATGACCGTTTACAAGCCCCTCAAAAACCTCGCCACCCTCGCCGCCCAAGTCGCCGTTGACGTCGCTCAAGGCAAAAAGCCCGCCGCCGCCGGCACCCTCGACAACGGCGCCAAGCAGGTCCCCTCCGTTTTCGAAAAAATCATCAGCGTCGATAAATCCAACCTCGCCACCACCGTCATCGCCGACGGCTTCCACAGCGCGGCGTCGCTCCGCTGAATGACCCAGGCCCAGGGCCCGACGCCCCATGCGTGAGCACCCGAGTCCGGCGCCCCATCCGAAAAATCCGACCGTGGACCTTGGTCAGGGGTCCTTGGCCAAGCCCCTCCTCGAAGCCCGCGGCCTGACCAAAAAATTCCCCGGCGTCACCGCCCTGCGGGACGTCGCCTTCGACCTCCGCCCCGGCGAAATCCACGCCCTCTGCGGCGAAAACGGCGCGGGCAAGTCGACCCTCATCAAACTCCTCGCCGGCATCCACCCGCACGGCTCCTACGAGGGCGAACTCCGCGTCGACGACCGCGCCGTCGCCTTCCACTCCGTCCGCGACGCCGAGGGCGCGGGCCTCGCCGTCATCACCCAGGAATTTGCGCTCATCGAGGAACTCAGCGTCGCCGAAAACATTTTCCTCGGCCGTGCCCCGCGCTGCGGCCCGGGCGGCCTCCGCGTCGACTGGCTCGAAATGCACCGTCTCGCCGCCGTGCTCCTCGCCGACTTCGGCCTCGCGCTTGCGCCCGAAACCCCCGTGCGCGAACTCGGTATCGGCCAAAAGCAACTCGTCGAAATCGTCCGTGCGATCGACAAAAAATCCCGCGTCCTCGTCCTGGACGAACCCACCGCCGCGCTCACCGGGCAGGAGGTCGCCGTCCTCCTCGAGCACCTCCGTCGCCTCCGCACGCAGGGCACGGCCTGCATCTACATTTCCCATAAACTCGACGAAGTGTTCGCCCTCGCCGACCGCATCACCGTCCTCCGCGACGGCGCGAGCATCACGACGCTCGCGACCCGCGACACCACGATCCCCGCCGTCATTAAACACATGGTCGGCCGAGAAATCACCGACCTCTTCCCCCGCCGCGCCTCCTCCGCTGGGGACGCGACGCCCCCGTCGCGTCGGCCTGAGCCCCCCATCCTCTCCGTCCGCTCCCTCACCGCCGCCTCGGGGAAAAACGCCCCGCCGTTCCTCCGCGACCTCTCCTTCGATCTCCACGCCGGCGAGGTCCTCGGCTTCGGCGGCCTGATGGGCGCCGGTCGCACCGAACTCCTCCTGCACCTCTTCGGCGCCTGGGGCCACCGCGTTTCCGGCGAAGTGACGCTCAGCGGTCAACCCTTCCCCTCGCCCACGCCCCGCGACGCCATCGCCCGTGGCCTAGCCCTCGTCACCGAAGATCGCAAACGCTACGGCCTCATTCTACCCCAGCCCATCGGCTTCAACCTTTCCCTCTCCAGCCTCGCGCGTTTCACGCGGGCCGACGGCTTCCTCGACGCCCCAGCCGAATACCTCGCCAACCAGCATTTCTTCAGTTCGCTCCGCATCAAAGCCCCCGACCAACACGCGCGCGTCGCCGGCCTCTCCGGCGGCAACCAACAAAAAGTCGTCCTCGGCAAAGCGCTTATGACCGGGCCCACCGTCGTCCTCCTGGATGAGCCTACCCGCGGCATCGATGTCGGCGCAAAACTCGAAGTCTACGAGCTGATCAACCGCCTCACCGCCGAAGGCCAAGCCGTGATTCTCGTCTCCAGCGAACTCCCCGAACTCATGGGCCTGAGCGACCGCATCCTCATGCTCGCCGCCGGCCGCATCGGCGGCGAATTCACCCGCGCCGAATTCTCCCAGGAAAAACTCCTCGCCGCCGCCATGGGCCGCCGCGCCGCTGCCGCGGCGAATGACCAAGGCCCAAGGACCAATGCCCAATGAAAAACTCCCACTACGACCTGGAGGAGCGAACCGCGATTTTCGGCGAGGTCGTGATCGAGTGCTGTCTTTCGCTGCCCGCCAACGCCGTGACTGCGCCGATCATCAACCAACTTGTCCGTGCCGCGACGAGCATCGGGGCGAACCACTGCGAAGCCGATGAAGCGGAATCCAAACGCGACTTCCGCCAGAAAATCGCGATCTGCCGCAAGGAAGCCAAGGAAACCAAATACTGGCTCCGGATGATCGCGAAGGCGGCACCCGCTCAGAAATCTCCCGCCCGCACGCTCTGGCGCGAAGCCAAAGAACTGCACCTCATCTTTTGCGCCGGCATTCGCACGACCGATCAAAACCTCCGCAAAGAACGAGCGACCCCATGACAGCCCATCCGCTACCCCTTGGTCCTTGGGCCTTGGCCCTTGGTCCTTCCTTCACTGCCCCATGACCTCCCGCCCCGCGCCTCAACTCCTCGCCCTCCCCCTCGCTCTCCTCGCGATTGCTGTGTTCTTCGCGGTGAAGGAACCTGCCTTTCTCGGCCCGCGCAACCTCACCCAGCTCATCGTCGAGTTCTCCATCGTCGGCACGCTCGCGCTGGGGATGTTCATGATCCTTCTGACCGGTCAAATCGACTTGTCCGTCGGCAGCGGCGTCGGGCTCGTCGGCGGCATCGCCGCCGTGCTCGTCTTCCAACAGGGCTGGCCCGCCCCTCTCGCAATGCTGGCCGCCTTCGCCGCCGCCCTCGTGCTCTGGCTCCTCATGGGCACGCTCATCGTGAAACAACGCATCCCGTCGTTCATCATCACGCTCGGCGGCCTCCTTATCTTCAAAGGACTTTTCTGGCTCGTCATCCAGAACTCCACCATCCCCGTCTCCCGCGGCGACCAGGATAATCTCTACTCGCTGCTCACGACCTACTACCTGCCGACGAACCTCGGCCTTGGCCTCGCCGCCCTCGTCGCGCTCGCGCTTGCCGGCCTCACCTCTTTCGCCCGTTCGGCCCGCACCGCGCACGGTCTGCCCGTCCCCCCGGCCGCCCGCGTCATCGCGCAATGGCTCGTCACCACCGCCGCCGTCGTCGGCCTCGTCGTCGTCTTCAATCATTTCCGCGGCGTGCCGCTCTCGCTCCTCGTCCTCTCCGCCACCGCCGGCACCGTGTATTTTTTGACCCAACACACGCCCTTCGGCCGCTACCTCTATGCCATCGGCGGCAACGAGGAGGCCGCTGTCCTCTCGGGCATCGCCGTCCAGCGCGTGCTCATCGGCGCCTATGTGCTCATGGGCGTGACCGTCGCCCTCACCGGTTTCATGACCACCGCCTACTCCGGCTCGTCGACCACCACCGTCGGCGACCTCATGGAACTCGACGCCATCGCTGCGTGCGTCATCGGCGGCACCGCCCTCAAAGGCGGCCGCGGCACCGTCTGGGGCGTGATCTTCGGCGCCCTCATCATGACCGCCCTGCTCAACGGCATGACCCTCCTCGCCGTCTCACCCGAGGCCAAATTCATCGCGCGCGGCCTCGTGCTCACGCTGGCCGTGTGGATGGACGTGAAACTCGGGCGGTAGCGCGGACTTCCGCCCCCCGCCCCTCCGCTCAGAAAAACTTCTTCGCCTTCTCGAAAAAGCTCTTCGAGGTCGGTTCGGCCGCGTCGCCGCTCACCCGCGCGAACTCCTCGAGGATTTTCCGCTGTTCGCCCGAGAGCGTCTGCGGCACCTCGACCTGCACGCGCACGAGTTGGTCGCCCTGCTTCCCGCCGCGCAGGCTCGGCATGCCCTTCTCGCGCAACCGAAACGTCGTGCCGCTCTGCGTGCCCGCCGGGATCTTGAGCGAGCCTTTGCCGAACAACGTCGGCACCTCGATTGGCCCACCCAGCGTCGCGAGGGTAAACTTGATCGGAATCTCGCAGAACAGATCCTCGCCCTGTCGCTCGAACAGCTCGTGCTCTTTCACGGACAGCACGATGTAGAGATCGCCCGCGCTGCCGCCGGCCATCCCCGCCTCGCCGTTGCCCGTTGAACGCAGCCGCGAGCCGGTGTCGACGCCCGCCGGGATGCGCACATTGAGTTTCGTGCTCTTCGCAACGCGACCGTCGCCCCGGCACGCCGTGCACGGTTTCTCGACCTTGGTGCCCGCGCCCGCACAGGTCGGACACGTCTGCGTAAACGTGATGATCCCGCCCGAGCGGCGGATCTGTCCCGCGCCGCGGCAGGTCGGACACGTCACCCGCCGCGAACCGGGCTCCGCGCCCGAGCCGTCGCACCGCTCGCACGCCATGTTCTTCCGGAACGAAATTTCCTTTTCGATGCCGCGCGCCGCCTCTTCGAGCGTGATCTCAAGGTCGTAACGCAGGTCCGCGCCGTCGCGGCCGCCATCGCGCCCGCCCCCGCCGCCGCCGAACATCTCTTCGAAAATCCCGCCACCCCCGCCGCCCCCGCCCTGCTGGCCGAAGACCTCGCGGAAAATGTCGAACGGGTCGTGAAACCCGCCCCCTCCGCCGCCGCCGGGTCCGCGGGGCGCGCCGGCACTGCCGTCAAACGCCGCCGAACCATACCGGTCATAAGCCGCACGCTTGTCCGCGTCGCTCAGCACCTCGTAGGCGTGGGAGACCTTCTTGAACATTTCCTCCGCCTCCTTGTTGCCGGGATTCTTGTCCGGGTGAAATTGCACGGCCTTCTTGCGGTAGGCCTTTTTCATTTCCTCCGCCGTCGCACTTTTTTCAACGCCGAGCAGCTCGTAGTAGTCTTCTTTCGCCATGATGAGTCAGTCCCGATTTAGGAGTTTTTGGCGGGACCGGCCGACACGATGACCGACGCGGGCCGCAGCAAACGGCCGTTGAGGGTGAAGCCCGTGCGCACGACCGTGAGCACGTTGCCCTCGGGCACTTCGGCACTCGGCTGGGCGGAGATCGACTCATGCAAATTTGCGTCGAACGGCAGTCCGGCCGGACTGATTTCTTTGATCCCGTGGGAGGTGAGCGCCGACTTCAGCTGCGACAACACCATGTCGACTCCGCCCGCGAGCGACTTCGCGTCGGCGCCCGGCTGCTTCGCGGCCGCCACGGCCAACCCGAGATTATCCAGCACCGGCAACAGGTCTTCCAGCACCCGCGACGTGGCAAAAAGCCGCAGTTCGTCTTTCTCGCGCACCGTGCGGCGCCGGAAATTCTCCAGGTCGGCCACCGACCGCACATAACGGTCGAGATTGGCCGCGACCTCCTGTTTGGCCGCGGCGAGTTGCGCGAGAAGTTCGGCGGATTGCGCCGCCTCGGGTCCGGGCACGGCCGGATTGTTCGCCGGTTCGGCGCTGGCAGTGGTATTCAAAGATTCGTTGGTTTCGGGCTCAGGCATGGTGCAAAAGAGAACGCACTCAACTACGGCTTTCGGCTTTCTTCAAGTTTCTCCCGCAGCCCCTTAAAAAGCTCGGTCGCCGTCTGTCCCGCGTCCTTGAGCAATTCCGTGCCGCGCGCCGACGCCCCCTCCACGGCGACCCCGAGCGCCCGGCCGAAATCTCCCGGCACCCATCCGCCCAACGCGGGCGGGAGATTCGCCGCGGCGAGCCGGCGCAACACCTCCGGCACCAGCAGCTGCTTTGCGTCCGTGAGGTTGGCGTAATGCTGGTCGAGCCCGAGGGGGAACTCCTCGACCACCGGCTTCGTCCGCGTGTGGTCGGCGACCACCAACTGGTCGAAGCGCAGCGCGAGGCGGCGGATGAGAAACTGGCGCGCCGGCGGTGCGGCAGCACCGGGCGCCGGCGGGGTCGCCGCCGCACCCGGCGGGCCGGAGAGATTTTGCCGAAACACCTCCGCATTCGACCGGCCGTCGGCCCGCCGGACCAACGTCACCCGCCGGACATCCACCGTGAGATGTTCGACCACGAACCGGTCGGAAAACAGGGACCAGACGTCGGCCTCGCCCGAAAATTCCCGCAGCTCCACGAAATCGCTCACGGGAAACGAGGCCGGGTTGCGGACCACCAGGCCGCGCACGGCGAGCTTCCCGGTAAACGCGTTGCACGACAGGCTCGCCACGCTCACCGCAAAGCCCGTGCGCGCGCGAATCTGGTCCGCCACTACGACCGGCAGAAACAGCATCCACGCCAGCGCAGCCGCCGCCCCGAGCACCACCAGCACGACCATCAGCCGCAGCAGGCAGCCGCCGCGGCCAGCCCCGCGTCCGCCGCCGCCCCGCCGTTGCCCGCCCCGGCTCATCCCGCAAAATTTTCCGTGAGGAGCAAAATCGTCGTCGTCTCCGCACTGAACGTGAACGCCCCCGCATAGGGCAGCAGCACATTTTCCCCGCGGCCAAGCTTCTGGCCGAACGGCGCCCGGCTGGCCGGGCCGCTGTCCGGGCCGACGCGCACCGTGCCGCTCACCACACTCAGCAACCGCGGCTGCTCGCCCGCGCGCAAATGCACCCGTTCCCCCGCCCCCAGCACCACCCGGCGAATGCTGAACTCGGCACAGTCCGCGATCGTCCCCGACGTCGGCGCCGCCCGCACCGGCCCCGGCTCAAAATCGTTCCAATCGATCGACCGCAGCGATTGCGCGACGTGCAGCTGCCGCGGCACCCCGTCGAGACCGACGCGGCCCCAGTCGTAAACCCGGTAGGTCGTGTCGGAGTTCTGCTGGATTTCCAAAATCAGATTCCCCCCGTCGATCGCGTGGACCTGCCCGCTGTGCACCAAGATGGAATCGCCCGCCGCCACCGGGAAACGGTGGACACACTGCTCGACCGAGTTGTCGGCGATGGCGCGTTCGAATTGCCCCCGCGTCATGCCACGCTTCAGGCCGACGATGAGGTGCGCATCGGGCGCCGTCTGCGCAATGTACCAGTTCTCCGTCTTCGGCTCACCCTTCAATTCCCCCGCCACGGCGGCGGGCGGATGGACCTGCAGGCTCAACCGCTCGCGACAATCGAGCCATTTGACCAGAATGGGAAACGCCTTCCCCTGCGGCCAGTTCGGCCCCATCACGTCCGCGCCATGGCGGGCGAGCACGCTGCTTAAGGACTGACCGTTGAACGCGCCCCCCGCGACGATCGATTGGGCTTCGGGCCGGTCGACAATTTCCCAGCTTTCGCCGATGGCTGCCGCGGCCGGCAAGGTGCGGCCAAAGGCGGATTCGAGGCCGCGACCGCCCCAGACGCGTTCTTGGTAGAGGGGAGCAAAACGGAGCAGGTCGCGCATGAGTAATTTGACGAGTTTTTTGTGAAAAAGTCTGCGGGGGGTTTACATTTGACCGACCCTCTTGTTACCCTGGAATCCGCATCCAACCGACGGCTCACACAAATGCCCAAGCCCGAGACTTCAAACTCAAACGACGGACCCTCCTTTCAAGCGCCGCGCTACCGCCCCAACTGGCCCGCGGCGCTCGTTTGTTTTATTCTGGGCACCCTGATCACGGTCGCCCTCGTCGCCTACCATCCGTCGCAGAGCAAGTTCATCACGAGCAACCCGGTCGACAAGAACCCCGTCGGCTCCATCGGGGCCGAGACCGTCCACGCCCTGTTGCTCGGCGTCGGCTGGAGCGCTTGGCTGCTGCCGTTCTTCCTCTTCTGGCTGCTGATCGTTTCCGTGCGCAGTTCCAAACACCTGACCGGCGCCCGCATCATCGCGATGATCGTCTCCATCACCTCGTCCGCCTCGCTCGCGACCATGGTCATGGAAGGCAAAAGCGACTATTTTCCCGCCGGGGCCGGCGGGTTGATCGGCGCCCTCGTCTACACGAGCCTGCTGAAGGACGCGCTCGGCCCTTTCGGCTCTGGTCTCCTCCTCGGCACGATCTCCTGCGGCGCGCCGCTGTTCATTTTCATGCGGGATATCACGAGCGAGTTTGAAAGAATTATCGCGCGGATCAGCCACTGGTGGGCCAACCGCGCGCAACGGAAGATCGCTCTCGCCGCCCAGCGCGCGAAGGAGAAAGAAGCGCAGGCCAAGCAAAAAACGGCGGCCGCCGTCGTTGTCACCCAGCCCCCGATCAACGTGGGCCCCTCCGGCAAAAAAACCTTCGTCCCGAAATCGACCGAGGATCCCCTCGCCAAGCCCGCTTCGCCCCGTTCCGGGGCCGCCCCCGCCGACGAGCCCGCACCGGCCATGCCCGACCTCGCACCCCCGCCGCCCGCCCCGGCCCGGCCCGCGCCCAAATTGGGCGGCGACAAACCTCCGGCGCCGCCGGCCCCCACCCCTTCGGTCACCGAGCCGGCCACCAGCCAGAAGGCTCTCGCCGTGGCCACCGGCAAGGTCGAACTCAACATCGTCAAACCCGAAGAACCGAAGAAAGCCGCGCGCGTCAGCCTCCCGCAGAGCGACGACGCCACCTATCTGTTCCCGCCGCTCACGCTGCTCCGGGAGCAGGCCAAGCCCGGCCTCGGCAACAGCGAACAAGAGCACCGCACCAATGCCGAAAACCTCCTGCGCATCCTCAGCGAATTCGGCGTCGAGGTGACCTTGGGCGAGATCCACGTCGGCCCCGTCATCACGCGCTACGAAGTCGTTCCCGCCGCCGGCGTCCGCGTCGAAAAAATCGCGGGCCTCGACAAGAACATCGCCCTTGGCATGCGCGCCCAGTCGGTCCGCATCCTCGCCCCCATTCCCGGCAAGGCCGCCGTCGGCGTCGAAGTGCCCAACCAGCACCCCACCCCCGTCGGAATGCGCGAACTCCTCGAGAGCGAAGACTGGGCCGGCGCCAAGGCCGAGATCCCCATCGCCCTCGGCAAGGACGTCTCCGGCAAGCCCCTCGTCTCCGACCTCTCGAAGATGCCCCACCTGCTCATCGCCGGCGCCACCGGCTCGGGCAAATCCGTGTGCATCAACTCCATCGTCGCCTCGATCCTCTACTCCAAGAGCCCGAAAGATCTGCGCCTCATTATGGTGGACCCGAAGGTCGTGGAATTGAAAATCTTCAATTCCCTGCCGCACATGCTCATCCCGGTCGTCACCGAACCAAAAAAGGTGCCGGGCGCGCTCAAATGGCTCCTCGGCGAGATGGAGCAGCGCTACCAGATCTTCGCGAAGGTCAACGTCCGCAACATCGTCGGCTTTAACACCCGCAAAAAAAACGCCCCGCCGCCCCCCGCCGACACCCAGGGCGCGCTCGACGGCGTCGATCCCCTCGTCGCCGACGACGGCCTCGAAATTCCCGAGCGCCTGCCCTACATCGTCGCCATCATCGACGAACTCGCCGACCTCATGATGGTCGCCCCCGCCGAAATCGAGACCAGCATCGCCCGCCTCGCCCAACTCGCCCGCGCTGCCGGCATCCACCTCATCATCGCCACCCAACGCCCCTCGGTGAACGTCATCACCGGCGTCATCAAGGCCAACCTCCCCTCGCGCATCGCGTTCCAGGTCGCCTCGCAGGTGGACTCGCGCACCATCCTCGACACCAAGGGCGCAGACACTCTCATCGGCCGTGGCGACATGCTGTTCTCCCCGCCCGGCACCTCGCGGCTCGTGCGCGCCCAGGGCGCCTTCGTCTCCGATGAGGAGATCATCGAGTTGGTCGAGTTCCTCAAGAAAAACGGTCCCCCGCAATACGCCCAGTCCGTCCAACAGCAGATCGACCGCGCCGCGAAGGAGGACGACGAGGAGGACGGCGACGACGAGGGCGACGACGAGGACATGGGTGACGACGGCGAACTCTACGCACAGGCCATCGACGTGCTGAAGTCCACCAAACGCGCTTCGACCTCGATGATCCAGCGCCGGCTCCGCATCGGTTACAACCGCGCCGCCCGCATCATGGACCTCATGGAGGAAAGAGGCGTGGTCGGCCCTGAAAACGGCTCCAGCCCGCGCGAAATTCTCGTGGACCTCGACTCGTTGTGAACAACCCGGGCCAGTTCCTTCTTCCCCTTTCCCTTCCAACACCCTAACCCATCTCTATGCAGACCATCGGTGAACGCCTCGAGGAGGCGCGCAAAAAAAAGGGTATCTCCATCCGTGAAGCCGCCGAGGCCACGAAAATCCGCGGCGACTACCTGCAGAAATTCGAGGGCAACCACTTCGATATCGGTATCTCGGAAATTTATACGCGCGGCTTCCTGCGCAACTACGCCGGGTTCCTGAAGATCCCGGCCGACCGGATCCTCAACGACTATGCCGCGCTCGGCCGTGGCGAGACGCGCCCCCGCCAGCCCAGCCGCGAGGTCTACGGCCGCATGGACATCTCCGTCGCCAGCGCCGGCGAACCGAGCGATCGCGCCGCGCCGCCCGAGGAAGGTGCCGCCGCCGCCGAGCCCGCCCGCGCCCAGCCGCGCTATCCGCGCGGCAGCAGCAGTCTCCCCTCCGGCCCCGATCCAGCCGTCATTTTCCGCTACGCCAAATGGGCCGCCGGCGCCGTCGCGGGTCTGCTTGCCCTCTGGCTCGTCATCTCGCTGCTCAGCAACCGCGGGTCCAAACCGGCCCAGACCGCGGCGCAGGCCCTGCCGCCCGTCGCCACCCAGCCCGCCGTCAGCAACCGCGCGACCATCACCGCCCTCGACGTGGTGCGCGTCCAAGTCTGGGCGAAAACCCCCGAAGGCACCTACGGCGACGTGCTGCTGCCGCCGACCCCGTTGGCCAAGGACGCCAGTGTCAGTTTCCCCAAGTCGGGGCCGGTCTATATCTTCGCCTCCGCCCAGGAAAACATCCGGATCAACTACGGCGGCCAGCAATTCACGCCCAGCGCAGCGCCGAATAACATCCGCGGCGCCCTCGCGATCGAGCTGCCCTGATCGCCCCGGGTTTCGTGCCGGGCCTCCGGCGCCCGATCACTTCAACCTAACGCAGGGCCACCGGCGCGCCCAAGACTTCGCGCAACACCAGCGCCCGCCGCAGAGTCGGCGGCTCGCGCAAGTCCGCGAGCACCCTCTCCCGCGCCGTCGCGAGCACGCCCGCTTCGGAGACGCTCTCGGCCTGTTGGGTCGCCGCAATCTCCGCGGCCCGCCGGCGCGCCAGCAGGCGCGACTCCTCAAGCACGCGCATCTGTTCCGCCAACTGTTCCTGTCGCGCCAAGAGCGCACCCTCCGACAGGGCCGGCGTGACCGGCGGCAACTCCCGCGGCAACACGCGACGCTCCCCTTCCCCCTGCCTCCGCGCCGCCGGTCCGCCAAACGGATCGAGCGTCGGCAGCGGCGGCGGCACCGCCGGGCGCGTTTCAAGCTCCGGGCGATGTTCCCCAAACGGCGGCGGCTGACCCGGCGTGGCGCCGGCGCGGCGCTCGGCGATTTTTCGCCTGATTCCCTCCTGAATGCGCCGGAGATTTTTCTGATCCTCCGTCTCGTCCGGCGCCGGGCCGCCCTCCTTGGTCAGCTGCATCGCCTTCCGAATGGCCCGGATCATCGAAATCGCGACGAACACGAAAACGAAGAAACCGAGATTCTCGAAGATCCAACGCATGGCCAGGGTCGGGTCCGGTTATTTCTTGCCCTCGGGATGGGCGATCGACGCACGCATCGCGGTGTCAGCCTGAATATTTTCCATCTTGTAGTAGTCCATAATCCCGAGCCGGCCCGAGCGAAACGCCTCGGCCATCGCGAGCGGCACCTGCGCCTGCGCCTCGACGACCTTCGCCTGCATCTCCTGCACCCGCGCGCGCATCTCCTGCTCGACCGCCACGGCCGCCGCCCGGCGGATTTCCGCCTGCGCCTGCGCAATGCTCTTGTTCGCCTCGGCCTGCGCTTCCTGCAGCTTCGCCCCCACATTCTCGCCGACATCCACGTCCGCGATATCGATCGACAAAATCTCAAATGCCGAGCCCACGTCGAGACCGCGCGCGAGCACCGTTTTGGAAATGCTGTCCGGCGACTCGAGCACGTGCTTGTAACTTTCCGACGAACCGATGGTGGAAACGATGCCTTCGCCCACGCGCGCGATGATCGTCTCTTCTTTCGCGCCGCCGACAAAACGGTCGAGGTGCGTGCGCACCGTCACGCGCGCCTTCACCTTCACTTGGATGCCGTCTTTCGCCACGCCGTCGATCGTCGTGCGCCCGCTCGCGGGATTCGGACAATCGATCACTTTCGGATCGACCGAGGTCCGCACCGCCTCCTCGACGGATTTGCCCGAGCCCTTCGTCGCGAGGTCGATCGCACAGGCGCGCTGCCAGTCGAGGGTGATGCCCGCCTTCTGCGCGGCGATGAGCGCGTGCACGCAATCGATCACGTTGCCGCCCGCGAGAAACTGCGCCTCGACCTCGTCGATCGTCAGTTTGATCCCGGCCTTGGTGGCGCGAATCCGCGCGTCGACGATCGTGCTGTAGGGCACCTGCCGCAGCTTCATCGCCAGCAGGTTGAACGGCCCGACCGGCGCACCCGCCAACCAGGCGCGCAACCAGACGCTGAAAAAGGAAAACACAATCGCCGCGACGACGACGCTCAGGACGATGACAATGATGAAGACCAGATTGGAGGGAGTCATAGTTTTGCAACGGTTAACGAAAAGTTTTGCGCCCCCGTGACCTTGAGCCGCGCGCCCTTGGCCACGTGCCCGTCGAGCGACAACGCCTCGTAGCGCTTGCCGTCAAGTTCGATCTGACCGGAGGGCATCAGCGGGGTCAGCGCCACCGCTTCGCGCCCGGTCAGTGCCGCGGTCTCCGCCGCGGGCGCCTGGCTCGTGCCATCGATCGCGGCATGCAAAAAGAATTTCTTCCCCCACCGCGTTTTCGGCAGCAGCGTATATTCGATGTAGAGCGCGACCGTCAGCAGCACCGCACCGCTGCCAAACGCCAACAACCCACCGCCGACCCCGAACTGATTGAACGCGCTGGCCGTGCCCGCGAGGATCGCAAACACGCCCAAGAGGCTCAGCACGACACCCGGCATAAACAGATCGAGCACGAGGAGCACAATACCGAGCACGAAAAACAGAAGGATGGTTGTCATGGCGTGCGTGATTCGAAACCGCCGCGACGATCACAGCTTTGCCACGCCGTCACAAGCGCGAACCCGTCGGAATGCCCCGCGTCCTTTCCAGCCGTCCGGCCGCTGCGACGCCGAAAACCTTTGCGCGTCTCCCGCCGCAACACTTACTCGCCCCGATGGAAAAAATTTCCTTTCAGGACCAAACCCTCACGCGCTGGCGTGTCGGCCAATCGACTTTTCTGGCCCTCCCCGAAAAAGGGGCGCGCCTCATGAATTGGAATATCACCCTCGGCGACGGCTCCGTGCGCGATGTGCTTTACTGGCCCGAAAACGCCGACCTCGGCGCCATTGCCAAGGTCCGCGGCGGCAATCCCATCCTGTTTCCCTTCAACGGCCGCTGCTTTGACAAGGGCGAAATCTTTTTTTGGCGTGCCGCCGACGGCGTCAAACGCGCGATCCCCATGCATGGGATCGCCCGTCAGGGAGATTTCAAAGTCACCCGCCTCGACGCCCGCGGTTTCGTCGCCCAGTTCGTGCCCGGCGACGAGGCCCGTGCCGCCTACCCCTTCGACTACGAATTCACGGTTTCCTACCGCTTCGAAGCCTTCGGCCTGTCGTGTGAATTCGCACTGACCAACCAGGGGGCCACGCCGTTGCCCTGGAGCGCCGGCCATCATTTCTATTTTACACTGCCGTGGAGCGCCGACCTGACCCGCGCCGACTACGCCATCCGCATCCCCGCCACCAAACGACTCAAGCAGGACTCCACGGGCGGGCTCATCTCGGGTCCCGCCCTCCAAACCAACGAGAATTTGGACAACGCGGCGCTCATCGACACGTTTCACACGGGCCTGCGCGGCAACGAGGTCGTCTTCGGAGAAAAGGGCCGCCCCGGCGACATTTCGGTCTGCCTCGGCACCGCCCCCGTCCCTCCGCCCGACGCGACGTTCGTGACGTGGACGCTCGCCGACGATTCCCCGTTCTATTGTGTCGAACCCTGGATGGGCCCGGCCAACGCCGCCGAACACAAAGTCGGCCTGCAGTACGTCGCCCCCGGCGAAACGCAAAAATTTGCCGTGAGCGTCGCCGTAAAATAACGCGCGATTTTATCGGTTACATTTACCCCGTTAACCCCTCAGACTTCTGCCATGGTTTTTTCACTCTCACCCTTAGCATTTATCGAAGGCATCGGCGGTCCGGAGATGGGGCTGATCCTCATCATCGTGCTCGTGCTGTTCGGCGGGAAGAAACTCCCTGAATTCGCCCGCGGCCTGGGCAAATCGATGCGCGAATTCAAGAAGGCCGCCAGCGGCGTCGAAATGGAATTCAAGCGAGCCCTCGAGGAGGACGAACAGAAAAAATACGTGCCCCCGGTTGCGCTGCCTTCCTCGGCCGAAACCCCCAATCATACCAGCACACCCGATTACCACGACGATCCCTACCACAGCGACCCCCATTACGGTCACGAAGCCGGCCCCTCCGCCTCCCCCGAAACGGAAGCGCCCACCGCCACGCCTGCAACCGAGACTCCCCTCGCTTCAACCGACACTCCCGCCGCCGCTCCAGCCGCCACACCGGAAATTGTCACCGCTGCTCCGACGAACCCCGAGCCGCCAAAGGCCGACGCGCTCAACGCGGAGGCGCCGAAGCCCCCCGCTCCGCCGGCTCCTCCGCCGACCGACGCCAAACCCTGAGGCCCGGTCCAGCCACGGCCGCCAGCCTTCGACCGTAACGCTGCGCCGATGAACGGTGTCCGTCTCGTCCTCTTCGCGCTGTCCCTCGTGCTGGTCGGGCGCGCAGGCGAGCCGCCGCCTCTGGTGCTCCTCTCGCTCGACGCGTTCCGCTGGGACTACTGCGCGCTGCACCCCGCCGAGACGCCGAATCTCCGGCGCCTCATCAGCGAGGGCGTGACGGCCCGGGCGCTCATTCCCGTTTTCCCGACCAATACGTTTCCGAACCATTACTCCATCGTCACCGGCCTCTACCCTTCGCGCCACGGCATCATCAACAACCAGTTTTTCGACCCCACACTCGGCACGGTCTTTCGTTACAATCAATCCGCGTCCGCCCGCGACCCGCGCTGGTGGGGTGGCGAACCCATCTGGATCACTGCGGTAAAACAGGGCCGCGCGAGTGCCTGCTCCTTCTGGCCCGGCTCCGAAGCCGCGATCGGCGGTCTGCGGCCGACGTATTGGAAACCTTACAACTACGACGGCACTTCCTTCGAAAAACGTCTCGAGGAGCTCGTCGCCTGGCTCCGCCTCCCCGCCGCGCAACGCCCCGCCGTCGTCACGTTTTACCTCGAAGAAACCAACACGGCCGGCCACCGCCACGGGCCCGGTTCCCCCCAGCTCATCGCGGCCATCAAGCTTCTCGATGCCCGGGTCGGCACCCTCGCCGAACGCCTGCGCGCCGCCGGGATCGCGCCGAACCTCGTCATCGTGTCCGACCACGGCATGACCGCCTGCGACGCCGACCGCGTTCTGCTGCTCGACGACTATCTCGACCTTGCAACGGTGCAGATCGACTTCGAGGAGACCTGCGCCGGTCTCCGTCCGCTCGCCGGGGTCGATGTGCCCACGATCATGCGGGCCCTCGCGAAAATCCCCGCCCATCAGGCCGTGGCCTATCGCGCCGAAGCGTTGCCCGCGCGCTTCCACGTCGATGCGGCGAACCCCCGCGTGCCACCCGTTTGGATCGTGCCCGCGGAAGGCTGGCACGTCGTGCGTCGCAGTCTCTACCAAAAGGCCCTCTCCCTCTTTCTGAAGGGTCAGCACGGCTTTGACCCCGCTTTCGCCTCGATGCGCGGCATCTTCATCGCGCACGGCCCGGCCTTCAAATCGGGCGTGGTCGTCGATGCGGTCGAAAACATCCATCTCTACAACCTCCTCTGCGCCACCCTCGCCCTGACCCCCGCCCCCAATGACGGCGACGATCGACTGGTGAAAACGGTCCTGCGCTGAACGCGCCGCCCCTCCCGCGGTCGGCGCATCGCTCCTCCCGCCGGGAATCGTGACACTTTTGGAACGAAGCGGTGTTTTCGGTGCAATCCGCCGATTAGGATGAACGCCACCCCACTTGTTTCGTTTCTCTCCGGCGCGGGCGCCGTCAGTCTGTTGGTCGCACTCGTCGGACTCGCGCTCAACGCGCACGCCCTCGCCCTGTTTGCCCTCGCCGTCGGGCTGCTTGTGCGGCTGCTCGTCGCCGCGGACTACGCTTCCCGCGCCGCCGATTCACCCACCCGACCCGCCGCCGACCATGAGACCGCAGCCGCCACGGCCCGGCGCGTCCACCCGCTGCGGCTCGCCGCCTGAGTGGAAACATCGGCCCTTTTTCGAGCGACCGTTTCTTGAACTGGACAACCCCGCCGCCCAGCCTTCGCCTTTTTCCCTTTTCCCATGAACCAAATGCACGAAGTTGATTACAAAATACACGGCGACGACATGCAGTTCGTCGAAATCGAGCTCGACCCCCAGGAAGCCGTCGTCGCCGAAGCCGGCGGCATGATGTTTATGGACGAGGGCATCGCGATGGAGACCATCTTCGGCGACGGCTCGGCCGCGAAAACGGGCTTCATGGGCGCGCTCCTCGGCGCCGGCAAACGCCTCCTCACCGGCGAATCGCTCTTCATGACCATCTTTCAGAATCAGGGCGCAGGGAAAAAACGCGTCGCCTTCGGCGCGCCCTACCCCGGAAAGATCCAGCCCGTAAATCTGCGCGAACTCGGCGGCGAACTCATTGCACAAAAGGATTCGTTCCTCTGCGCGGCCAAGGGCGTCAGCATCAGCATCGCGTTCCAAAAACGGCTCGGCGCAGGTTTCTTCGGCGGCGAGGGCTTCATCATGCAGCGCCTCCAGGGCGACGGCCTCGCCTTCGTCCATGCCGGCGGAACGCTCTATGAACGCGTGCTCGCCCCCGGCGAAGCCCTCCGCGTCGACACCGGCTGCATCGTGGCGTTTCAGCCGACCGTGGACTACGACATCCAGTACGTCGGCAGTGTGAAAACAGCTTTCTTCGGCGGGGAAGGCCTCTTCTTCGCGACGCTGCGCGGTCCGGGAAAAATCTGGCTGCAATCGCTGCCCTTCTCGCGCCTTGCCGGTCGCATCGTCGCCGCCGCGCCGCAAAGCGGGGGCGGTGGGCGCGAGGAAGGCTCCGTCCTGGGCGGCCTCGGCCGGATGATGGGCGGCGACAACCGCTGAGCCCCGGTCTCGCAGAACGCGCGGGCCGGCGCTCCATCCATCCCGCCGGTTGACCGGCGGGATGGATGGGTTTGTTTTCCTCGGCCGCGCACGCCAGTGTGCCGCCTCAATGAAAACATACCTCACCTACGGTTTCGCCATGGCGTTCGGCGGCGCACTCGTCGTGTTCGCGCTGTTCTTCCTCGGGATGCATGCGAGTGCGGAAAAACTCGATACCGCACAGGGGATCCAGATGGGCCTCGGCCTCGCCATCGGGGTCACGTGCATTGTGCTGGGCACGAAGGCCCGCCGGGCCGAAGTGCCGGCCACCGAAACCTTCGGCTACGGCTCGGCACTGGGGGCCGGCGTGATGATCACCCTCTTCGCGGCGCTCCTCGGACTGTTCACCAACTATCTCTACGGCGCGGTCATCAACCCCCACTTCACCGATGTGATGCTGCAAGCGCAGGCCGACAAACTCGCCGCCACAGGGGTGCCGTCGGACAAGATCGAACAAATTCAAAAAATGACGGCCGCCCTGATGAAACCGCCGGTGATGGCGGCTATGGGGTTTTTCTCCGGCATGCTGTCCGGCACCCTCATTTCGCTCATCACCGCGGCATTCCTCAAGCGCCCGGCCGGTGAAAACCTCGCCGCCGCCCCACCGCCGCTCAGCTGAAGCGGGACTTAAAAAAACCTCGGCGGGCGCGGTGCCGGCGCGGGCGGTTGCGGCGGGAGCGCAATGCCCTGGCCGCGGGGCCGCATGATTTTCGTTTCTCCGCCCTGGAAATCGCCGTCGGTTTTGAAACTGAATTCTTTCATGTCCTCGAGTTTCTCCAGCCGCTCGCGCAGTCCGGCGGGGAGCGCATGGCGTTCTTCCGGGGTATTGACCGGACCGTCGAAGATCTGCCCGCCCTTCGGATCCTTCGCCACGAGGTGCTTCTGTCCTTCGCGCATCGTCAGCTCGAGCGAACCTTTGTCATCGTCGGAAACGATGCGGCTGTTCCCCGTATTCACTGTGACACTGATGTTGCGATCTCCGGGACCCTCCGGACGCAGGATACTGATGCGGCGCTGACCGGGCGCATTGGCGCCGTCAATCAACGACAGCACACGGTTAACCTCCTCCCGATTGCCCTGCGCTTCGCGCGGGAGAACGTGGACGTCGAAATTTCCTGCTCCTCCACCTTGGCGGAAACCGGAATGCGGCCCGCCGAACGCCATGGCACCCGGGCCGGGCTGGGGCGCGTTCAACATCAGGGACGTCATCTTCGGCACGTCGTGTTTGGCGAGTTTCACTTTGGCGGTCGCCTGTTTGCCGGCGCGCAAGAACGTAAGGGTGACTTCGTCGCCTTCCTTGTGTCCCCGCACGAGCACCGCAAGCTGCCGCTGCTCGATCAGAATCTGGTCGTCGAGTTTCAGCAAAATGTCGTGCGGCTTCAACACCCCGGCCGCCGGGCTGGCGGGCACGAGTTGGTTGACGACCAGTCCCGTGCCCTCACTCAGCCCCAGTTGCGCGGCGAGAGTCGGGGACACCGGCCCGGTTTCGACCCCGAGAAAGGTCACGGACTCGGTTTCGCCCGGTTCGCCGATGCGGCGAATAACGCGATGCGGGGCCGGACCGTGCTCACCGTCGGTCGTCGTGATCACGCGGATTTCTCTGCGGGCTTTGGCCTCTGGCTTCGGCTCGTCAGCCTTGCCGCCGGCATCGGCCGAAAAGCCCGGCAGGGCCACGGCGA
>CAJAYO010000528.1 GCA_903948415.1 uncultured Opitutia bacterium
CGAGGAAGACCTGGACGGTGGCGTAGTGCTGCGGGCCATTCGGGAGGACGTCGACGAGGCGCGGGACGGAGCGGTTGATGCGCGCCCAGTCGTCGACGGTGGGGCGCGGCAGGCCGGCGGCGTGCGCGATGGCGGGGATGTGGAGCGTGAGATTAGTGGAGCCGCCGAAGGCCGCGTGCGTGACGAGGGCGTTGTGAATCGAATCGGGCGAGAGGAGGTCGCGCGTGGTGGTGCCGGCCTTTTCGAGTGCGAGGAGGGCGAGGGCGGAACGGCGGGCGAGGTCGCGCCAAATCTCGGCGCCCGAGGGGGCGAGCGCGCCGTGCGGGAGCGTGAGGCCGAGGGCTTCGGCGACGACTTGGCTCGTGGCGGCCGTGCCCATGAACTGGCAACCGCCGCCGGGCGAACCGCAGGCCTTGCAGCCCATCTCGGCGGCGTGTGCGAGGGTGACCTCGTCGCGGGCGAAACGCGTCGCGAGTGTCTGGACCTTGCCGGTGTCCTCGGCGTCTTCGGAGAGGAGCGTGACGCCGCCGGGCACGAGGATGGTCGGGAGATCGGGCGAGCCGGCGAGGGCGAGGAGCATCGCGGGGAGGCCCTTGTCGCAGGTGGCGACGCCGAGGACGCCGCGGCGGGTGGGGAGCGAGCGGATGAGGCGGCGGAAGACGATGGCGGCGTCGTTGCGGTAGGCGAGGGAGTCGAGCATGCCGGCGGTGCCGTTGGTGCGGCCGTCGCAGGGATCGCTCACGTAGCCGGCGAAGGGAATCGCGCCGTGGGCGGTGAAGGTGCGGGCGGCTTCCTCCATGAGCAGGCCGACTTCCCAGTGGCCGGTGTGGTAGCCGAGCGCGATGGGCGAGCCGTCGGGCGCGCGGATGCCGCCCTGCGTGGAAAGGATGAGGAATTGTTTTCCGAGCAGCGCGGCGGGCGACCAGCCCATGCCGGCGTTTTGCGTCATGCCGAAGAGATCGCCGCTGGCCATGCCGGGGAGCGTCGCGGCGTTGAGCGGGAGGCTGCCCGACGGACCCTTCGCGGTGGTGCGCAGAATGTAGATGGAGTCGGGGGAGTCGAAGAGGGAGGACATGGGGTGGGAAAGCGAGCCGGGGAGGCCTCGTGCGTCAGGGGTGCGGTGACAACTGCCGTGTGCTCACAATCTGCCTGATCGCGCCCGATGAGCGACGGCCGTCGAGCACCGCGACAATCAAGGAGCGATCCGTCTCCTGCATCAGAGGTGGTCCCGCGTCGGCTTGCCGTCCACCAGGCGGATCAGGCCGAGCGGGTTGGCGTTTTGGAGGGCGGTGGGCAGGAGGGCGTCGGGGAAACTCTGGTAGCACACCGGGCGGGCGAAGCGCAGGATCGCGGCCGTGCCGACGGAGGTGAAGCGGGTGTCCGTGGTCGCAGGATACGGTCCGCCGTGATTCATGGCGGGGCAGACTTCGACGCCGGTCGGATAGCCGTTGAGGGCGACGCGGCCCGCGATGCGTTCCAGGGCGGTGAGGAGCGGCCGGGCGCCGGCGAGGTCGGCGGGGGTGCCGTGCACGGTCGCGGTGAGCTGGCCGTCGAGGGCGGCGGCGCAGGCGGCGAGTTCCGCGGGGGTGTCGGCGAGGACGACGAGGGTGAAGGGGCCGAAGGCCTCGGTCGCGAGCGCGGGGTGCGCGAGGAAGTTTTTCGCGGTCGTCGTGGCCACGCTCGGCCGCGATTCCGTGCGGGTGTCGTTGGCGGCGGCGGCGCCCGAGGCGAGGAGTTGGACGCCGGCGACGCGGGTGATGTTCTCGCGGTTTTCCACG